>DAOUDQ010000116.1:0-2884 GCA_034431045.1 Dehalococcoidia bacterium
CGCTCAGCTACAACGCCAGCACGACCAAGTTGACTCCCGAACGCCGGCCTCAAGTCGTCCGTGCCCTCGTCCAACGCAACTCCATTGGGGCAACGTAGCCTCAAACCACCACCCCCTTAGCACCCTTGTTCGAGCGCTTCCCGCATGCTACAATTAACGATTGGCCTTTAGGCTCGAGGAGGAGGTCGCATGCCTCTGGACGCCATCATCGTCCGGGGAGCCCGCGAGCACAATCTCAAGAACATCGACGTTGCCATCCCCCGCGACAAGCTAGTCGTCATCACCGGCGTCTCCGGCTCCGGCAAGAGTTCGCTGGCCTTCGACACCATCTACGCCGAGGGCCAGCGCCGCTACGTGGAGTCGCTTTCTGCCTACGCCCGCCAGTTCCTGGGGCAGATGGAGAAGCCCGACGTGGACTACATCGAGGGCCTCTCCCCAGCCATCTCCATCGACCAGAGGGGAGCCAGCCGCAACCCTCGCTCCACCGTGGGCACCCAGACGGAGATCTACGACTACCTGCGTCTGCTGTTCGCCCGCGTGGGCCGTCCCCATTGCCCTCAGTGCGGCCGCCCCATCGAGCGCCAGACGGTACAGCAGATCGTCGACTCCATCCTCGCCCTGCCCGCCGGCCGCCGCTTGATGATCATGGCGCCGGTAGTGCGCGACCGCAAAGGGGAGCACCTCCAGGTCTTCGAAGACGCCCGCAAGGCGGGATTCGTGCGGGTGCGCGTGGACGGCAGGGTCTATGACCTGGCCGAGGACATCCTTCTCGACAAGAACAAGCGTCACTCCATCGAGATCGTCGTCGACCGTGTGATCACCCAGGGGCCAGAAGGCGACGCCTCGAGCGCGGCCACTCGCCTGGCCGATTCGGTGGAGACGGCCCTCAGGCTGGGCGCTGGCATCGTCCAGGTGTCTATCGAGGGCGAGGAGGAGCGGCTGTACTCGGAGCACTTCGCCTGCGTCCACTGCGGCATCAGCCTGGGCGAGATCGCCCCCCGCAACTTCAGCTTCAACAGCCCCCACGGCGCCTGCCCCGCCTGCACCGGCCTGGGGGTGAAGATGGAGATCGACCGCGAGTTGGTCATCCCCAACAAGGAGCTGACCCTGGCCCAGGGGGCCATCCAGCCCTGGGCGCGCGCCAGCACTGTCGCCTCCTGGTACTACCGCCTCATCGAGACGGTGGCCGACAAGTACGGCTTCTCGACCCACGTTCCCGTGAAGAACCTGAAGCCGGAGCACCTGGACCGCATCCTCTATGGCACCGCCGGCATGGTAACCGTCAAGTACGTCAACCAGTTCGGCCGCACCCAGTACTACGACACCTCCTTCGAGGGGGTCATCCCTAACCTGGAGCGCCGCCACCGCGAGACGGAATCCGACTACGTGCGCATGGAGATCGAGCGCTACATGGCAGCCAACCCCTGCCCGGCCTGCAAGGGCGCCCGTCTCAAGCCCGAATCGCTGGCGGTCACCATCGCTGACGGGAACATCCACGCCGTCACCAGGATGAGCGTCGTGGAGGCTCTGGCCTGGGTGGAGGAGCTCCAGGGGCCGCACACCAACCTCAGCGACAGGGAGCAGACCATCGCCCATCAGGTTCTCAAGGAGATCCGCTCTCGCTTGAGCTTTCTGGTGGACGTGGGTGTGGACTATCTCACCCTCGATCGGGCCACCGCCACCCTCTCTGCCGGCGAGGCGCAGCGCCTGCGTCTGGCCACCCAGATCGGCTCCAGCCTCATGGGCGTCCTCTACGTCTGCGACGAGCCCTCCATCGGCCTGCACGCCGTGGACTGTTCCCGCCTGATCAACACCCTCCAGCGGCTGCGCGACCTGGGCAACACGGTGCTGGTGGTGGAACACGACGAGGCCACCATCCGCGCCGCCGACCACATCATCGACCTCGGCCCCGGCGCCGGCGAGCAGGGGGGCGACATCGTGGTCGCCGGCAGCCTGGAAGACGTGGTGGCCTGCCCCCGGTCCATAACCGGCCAGTACCTCGCCGGCGCGAAAGAGATCCCCCTTCCCCCGCGGCGACGCTCCGGCAACGGTCACTTCGCCGTCGTCCACGGCGCCCGCGAGAACAACCTGAAGAACATCGACGTGCGCATCCCCCTGGGCAAGTTCATCTGCGTGACCGGCGTCTCTGGCTCCGGCAAGAGCACCCTCATCGACGAGATCCTCCACAAGAAGACGGCCCAGCTCCTGTACGGCGCCCGTGATCGCCCCGGTGAGTGCGACGGCATCAGCGGCCTGGAGAACCTCGACAAGGTGGTCAACATCGACCAGTCGCCCATCGGCCGCACGCCCCGCTCCAATCCCGCCACCTACACCGGCACCTTCACTCCCATCCGCGAGCTGTTCGCCATGGTGCCGGAGTCGCGCCTGCGGGGCTACAAGCCGGGCCGCTTCTCCTTCAACGTTCGCGGCGGCCGCTGCGAGGCCTGCCAGGGCCAGGGCTACATCCAGATCGAGATGCAGTTCCTGCCCGATGTCACTGTGCCCTGCGAGGTTTGCAAGGGCAAGCGCTTCAATCGCGAGGCCCTGGAGATCACCTTCCGGGGCAAGAACATCGCCGAGGTGCTGAATATGACGGTGGACCAGGCCCTGGCGTTCTTCGAGGCCTTCCCCAGGGTTCGGGCCAAGCTCCAGACCCTGCGCGATGTGGGCCTGGGCTATATCAAGCTGGGCCAGCCGGCCACCACCCTCTCCGGCGGCGAGGCCCAGCGGGTGAAGCTCTCCACCGAGCTCTCGCGGCGGGCCACCGGCAGGACCCTCTACATCCTCGACGAGCCCACCACCGGCCTCTCCTTCTTGGACGTGAACGCCCTCCTGCGGGTGCTGCATCGATTGGTGGACGCCGGCAACACGGTGGTGGTCATCG
>DAOUDQ010000117.1:0-5489 GCA_034431045.1 Dehalococcoidia bacterium
TTCGTTGAGAGCGAGTGCGTTCCCGTCGAGCAGAAGTACAGGGAGATCCTCGAGAACGAGGCAAAGCTGTTCGGCGACGATGGCAGGCTGGTTCCTGAGATCCGGGAGGCCAGGGACGAGATAAGGAGGAAATCAGCCAAGGCGGGCTACTGGGCCATGTTTGCCCCCGAGTCCATCGGTGGCGACGACCTTCCTGCGCCTGTCAGCGTCTACCTCCTCGAGGCCTTGAACAGGAAGTATGGGGCCGGCCATCTCATGATCACCTTCTCTAACGGCTTCCTTACTACTCCCCTCGTGGGCGGCTTTGTAGATGGCCCCTCCCACCTGTTTGCCCAGGTCAATGAGACCATCCGCACCGAGATTGTGCCCTCCCTGATGGCCGGCGAGAAGTCCACCTGTTTTGGCGCCACCGAGCCCGACGCCGGCTCCGACCTCTGGAGCCTGAAGTGCAAGGCCCGCAAGGTGGGCGACGAGTGGGTGATCAACGGCACCAAGCAGTGGATCACCAACTCCCCCTATGCCGACTATGCGATCGTCTTCGCCGTGACCAACGAAGAGAAGTACGCTAAGCGCAACATGTTCGACAGCGGCATCACCACCTTCATCCTCGACACCAAGCAGCCCGGCGTGGACACCAATACCATCTTCCCGATCATGGGCCACGTCTCCAGTGATTGCGGAAACGTCATCCTGGAAGACGTGAAGGTGAAAGAGGAATACATCTTGGGGAACGTGGACCAGGGCCTGATCGCCGCCATGGCCGGTATCTCCGAGGGGCGCCTCGCCATCGCCGGCGCCATGGTGGGGCTGGCGGAATGGGCACTGGACATGTCCCTGCAGTACGCCAAGGAGAGGGTGACCTTCGGCCGTCCTCTGGCTGACCGTCAGGCCATCCAGTGGATGCTGGCCGACAGCGCCATCGAGATCTTCAACGCCAAGTATGCGACCTTGCGGACAGCAGAGCTGGTGCACGAGTATCCAAAGACGGGCAGGCTGCCCATAAAGGAGATATCTATCGCCAAGTGCTACGCCGTGGACATGTGTCAGGCCGTGTGCGACAGGGCGATTCAGATCCACGGTGCCATGGGCCTGTCCAGCGAGATGGGGCTGGAAGAGGCCTTCCGCATTGCCCGCACCCTGCGCATCCCTGACGGCACCTCCGAGATGCAGCGGCGGACCATCGCCGGGCAACTCCTGCGGGGAGACACCGTCTTCTAGATTGACTGGACCCGTCATCGCAGGAGCCGTCGGCATCGCCTTTCTGGCAGCGGGAACCCAGTCCCTTACGGGATTCGGGTTCGCCCTGGTGATGGTGCCGCTGCTTTCCCTGATCTGGGACGTGAAGCTGGCGGTGGTAACCAGTACTCTTCTGGGCACCGTCGCCATCGTGCCGCTGACGGTGGAGGTGCGGCGACGGATTCGCCTCCGGAAGGTGGTGCCGTTGATCCTGGGCAGCTTCCTGGGCATCCCCGCCGGAATCGTCATCCTTGACCGCATCGACCCCGAGGCGCTGAAGATTTTGGTAGCTGCGGTGGTCATCGCCGCCAGCCTCATTCTCTACTTCGCGCCGCGCATGAGGCTGGAGGGAGGCGGCGTCGGCTCGCCGCTGCTGGCGGGCATGCTCAGCGGGATCCTGCGGGCCAGCACCAGTATGGGCGGGCCGCCGGCTGTTCTGTATATACTGAGTCGTGAGAGGGAGATAGAGGAGTTTCGCAGCACCCTTCTGGCCTTCTTTCTGCCCTCTAGCCTGCTGACGCTGATAGGGCTGGCCATCGTTGGGCGGATGACGCCGGAGGTGCTGCGGACGAGCGGCGTGGCCATGCCCGCCCTGGCCGTTGGCCTGCTGGCGGGCGCCTGGCTGCGCTCGCGAGTGCAGCAGGAGGTGTTCCGAACGGTGGTGCTGGCGGTGCTGGTCTTCACCAGCATAGGGGTCATCATTTCGGCTTCGGGCGGTCTAGTTTAGGATGAAGGAGGGAGCTTTGCCAATCAAGCGCATCATCCCCTGCCTCGATGTCAAAGGCGGCCGGGTGGTGAAGGGGGTGCGCTTCCTCGACCTGCGCGACGCCGGCGACCCCGCGGAGCTAGCCGCTCTGTACCAGGCCGAGGGGGCCGACGAGCTCGTCTTCCTGGACATCACCGCCTCGCCCGACCGTCGCAAGACGGTGGTCGATATGGTGTCCAAGGTCGCTCAGCAGGTGTCCATCCCCTTCGCCGTTGGCGGCGGCATCCGCACCACCGAGGACATGCGCCTGGTCCTGGAGTCCGGCGCCGACAAGGTCGGCATCAATACCGCCGCCGTGGAGAACCCCAATCTGATCACCGAGGGAGCGGCCCGCTTCGGCAGTCAGTGCATTGTGGTGGCCATCGACGGCAAGCCCGTGGAGCGCGGACGCTGGGAGGTGTACATCTACGGCGGCCGCGAGGGCGGTCAGCCCACGGGCCTCGATCCCGTCGAGTGGGCCAAGAGGGCGGCGGAGCTCGGCGCCGGCGAGCTGCTGGTCACCGGCATGGCCGCCGATGGCACCCAGGCAGGCTATGACCTCGGCCTCACCCGTGCCATCTCGGAGGCCGTTTCGGTGCCCGTCATCGCCTCCGGCGGCGCCGGCAACCCCCAGCACATGTACGAGGCCATCGTCGACGGCAAGGCCGATGCTGTGCTGGCGGCGGGCATCTTCCACTTCGGCACCTACCGCATTCGCGAGGTCAAGGAATACCTGGCCGCCCGCGACATCCCCGTGCGGCTCTAGGCGGCAAGGGCGGCATCGCCATGCTTCAGTTCGACGAAAACGGCCTCATCCCCGCCATCGTCCAGGACGCCAGCAGCGGCGAGGTGCTGATGCTGGCCTACATGAACGCCGAGTCCCTACGGCGAACGCTGGAGTCGGGCCAGGTCTGGTTCTACAGCCGCAGCCGCCAGGAGCTGTGGCACAAGGGGGCCACCTCCGGCAACTTCCTCAACGTCAAGGCTATCCTCAAGGACTGCGACGAGGACGCCCTGGTGGTGAGGGTGGAGCCACTGGGCCCCGCCTGCCACACCGGCAACCGCACTTGCTTCTACCGCACGCTTGAGGAGGAAGGCCCGTCGTAGCGGGGCAGGCCTAGGATTGCTCGCCGGGGGTCACCCCGGCGCCTTCGTCCGCGGCTAGCACTTCCCGCAGGGCGCAGAGCGCGACCTCCACCTGAGCGTCGTCGGGCTCGCGGGTGGTCAGCGACTGAAGCCACAGATTCGGCCTGAACAGGGCCCGCATCAGCCTGTTGCCCTGGAGGGCTCCCATTAGTCGAATCACCTCGTAGCTGACGGCGGCGATCACCGGCACCAGCGCCACCCGCGACAGAAGGCGCTGCCACAGAGGCGGTGTTCCCACCAGAACGAACAGCAGCACCGATATAACCACCACCACCAGAAGGAAGCTGGTGCCACAGCGAGGGTGAGCGGTGCCGTAGCGGCTCACCGCTTCCACCTCCAGAGGAGCGCCGTCCTCCAGGGCATTGATCGCCTTGTGCTCCGCGCCGTGGTAGGCGAAGACACGGCGGATGTCGGGCAGGAGGCCGATGAGGTACAGATAGGCCAAGAGCACTCCCAGGCGGATCAGGCCCTCGACCAGGGCCGCCAAGCGCTCGTTGCCGATGGCCTCCTCCAGGCGGCCCATCGCCAGCACCGGCCCCACGAAGATGATGGCGATGACGAAAGCCAGGGCCAGCACCACCGTTCCCCACAGGACGGGTCGGCTGATCTCCTTCTCCTCTTCCCCCAGCGCTACGTTGGAGGAGAAAAGGAGGGCCCTGGTGCCCAGGGCCAGGGCCTCCCAGAGAACGATGATGCCCCGCAGGAAGGGGATGCGGCGCAGAGGGCCGGTATATAGGGCGCCGAGGCTCTCCAGCCGCAGGGCGATGTCGCCCTGGGGGCGACGCACAGCCACCGCCACCAGGCGACGACCGCGGATCATCACCCCTTCCATGACCGCTTGGCCGCCGTAATAGAAAGAGCTGGCCAAAGGCACATCCTGTGTAGGTGAATGAAAGGACGGGTGAAGACGCCCTAGGCGTCGGCTTGTGGTTCCTCTTCCGGTTCAGGTTGGACGGAGGCTTGGGGCTCTTCCTCCGGTTCCGCTCCGGCGTGCGGCTCCCCTTCGCCTTCTGCCTCAGCGACGGCCTCGGCTTTGGCAACAGCCTCGGGCCCTTTCTCATCCTGAAGGCCGTAGCGCTTCAGGAAGCGCTCCACGCGGCCAGCCGTGTCCACGATACGGTGCTCGCCGGTGAAGAAGGGATGACACCGGCTGCATACCTCGACGTGTAGACGCGGCTTGGTGGAGCGGGTCTGGAAGGTGTTGCCACAGGCGCAGACGACAGTTGCTTCTACGTACTCTGGATGGATATTGGGCTTCATGGGCGTCCTCAGTTGCTACTCGGGGCGTAAACGCTTACCTTCTTGCGTCCCTGCTTATTGTAGGGCTCGAACTTGACCTGACCCTCGATGAGGGCGTAGATGGTGAAGTCGCGGCCGATGCCCACGTTCCTGCCAGGGTGGATGCGTGTACCCCGCTGGCGGACGATGATGGTCCCGGGCAGCACTACCTGACCGTCGTAGCGCTTGACGCCCAGGCGCTTTGCCTTGCTGTCGCGGCCGTAGCGACTGCTACCTCCGCCTTTCTTGTGTGCCATCCCTATTCACCTCTTCTTGGGCGACTCTTGCGCTTGGGCGGTGCCTCCTCCGCTGCTTTCTCAGCCTTGGTCGCCCTTCTTCTGCGTGGCTTGGGCGCTTCCTCGGCAACGGCCGCCGCCTCCGCCGCTGGCGGCGCAGCACGAGCTCTTCGTCTAGGCGGTTTCGCGGCCTCCGCGGGCGCAGGTGCTGCCTCCGGCGCCAGCGCTGGCCCCGCCTCAGCAGTGACCTCGGCGGGCGCCTCTGGTGCTGCCGCCTCAGCCTCAGCCTCAGCCTCCGCTTCAGCCACGGCCTTGGGCGCTCGCTTCCTGGCGGGAGCCCTTCTTCTGCGTGGCTTCGCCGTCTTCTCCGGCGGCGGTGCTACCTCTGGGGCTGGCTCAGGTGCAACCTCAGCGACGGCCTCGGGAGCGACCTCGGCGGCCGGCTCCGGCGCTTCAGCCACGGCCTTGGGCGCTCGCTTCTTGGCGGGAGCCCTTCGCCGGCGTGGCTTGGCTGGTGCCTCAGCTACCGCCACAGCCGCTGGCTCGCGGCCGGTGAGTATCTGGCGAATGGCCAGGCGGGTGTAGGCCTGGCGGTGGCCGATCTTCTTGCGATAGCGCGTCTTGGCCTTGTACTTGAAGACCACGATCTTCTTGTCGCGACCGTGCTCCACCACTTCCGCTATTACCCTGGCTCCCGCCACCGTGGGCCGGCCTACAGTCACCTCTTCGTCATCGGCCACCAGCAGCACGTCGAGCAGCTCCACCGTGTCGCCTACAGCCGCCGGCAGTCGCTCCACGTCCAGGAGTTGCTTTGGCTCCACCCTGTGCTGTTTGCCGCCCGTCCGCAC
>DAOUDQ010000118.1:0-2550 GCA_034431045.1 Dehalococcoidia bacterium
ACGTCATCTCTGCCAACGATCAAGGCATCGTGATCGGCGGTGCCGGCGCCGACAACAACGTCGTAAAGGGCAACCTGATTGGCGTGGATGCCAGCGGCAGCAAGGCTCTGGCCAACCGCAATGGTGTGGACATTCAAAGGGAAGCCCTCGGCAACATCATCGGGGGCAGCGAGCCGGGAGACCTCAACGTCATCTCCGGCAACAAGGGCGTGGGGGTCACCATCAGAGGCAGCGCTAACGTTGTCAAGGGCAACTACATCGGCACCGACGGCACTGGCACCGCCGCCATACCCAACGGAATGGAGGGCATCTGGATCGCGCCGGGTGCCCATGACAACGTCATTGGCGGCAGTACGGCGGCGGAGCGGAACGTCATCTCGGGCAACGACTTGTTCGCCGTGGGCCTCTCCGGCCCCGACATCAGCGGCAATGTAGTAAAGGGCAACTATATCGGCGTTGACGCTACAGGCGCTACGGGCCTACGCAACACCTATGGAGTGGTCATTAGCCACGGCCCCCAGAACAACGTCATCGGCGGCGATGGCCCCGGCGAGGGCAATGTCATCTCCGGCAATGGCACCGGGATGCTCATCCGCGCTTCAGACACCAGTGGCAATGTCATCGTAGGGAACTACATAGGAACGGACGACAGCGGGAGCCAGCAGCTGCCGAACGGCCGTGGCATATGGATCATCAAAGGAGCCCACGGCAACAGGATCGGTGGAACGGAGCCCGGCGAGGGCAATGTGATCTCGGCCAACTACCTTTCGGGCGTAACCGTCGAAGGTCCCGACACCCTCGGCAACACTATTCGCGGCAATTCTATCCACTCCAACCAACAGAAGGGCATCGACAACATGGACGGCGGCAACAGGGAGCTAGAACCGCCCGCCGTCAGCAGCACAAGCCCCGTAGCTGGCACCACCTGTCCCAACTGCACAGTCGACATCTACTCGGATTCGCAAGATGAGGGGGCACTCTACGAAGGCTCGACGATAGCGGACGCTGATGGCAATTTCACCTTCGAGGGCAAGCCCGCAGGTCCCAATATTACTGCCACTGCCACCGATACCGACGGCAATACCTCTGAGTTCTCCCGGCCAGCACTGGGAGCAGCGAACTGATAGCCGCCATCGTCTGGCTGAAGACCTCTAGCTGCACTGGGTCTGGAGGAGGGGTTTATAGAGCAAAATGTCTAGAATGTTAATGCAGCCGTCGGCGTTGAGGTCGAAGCGGGGGTCATACAAGGGGTCTTCTACACAGGTCTGCAGAACGGGTTTGAAGAGCAGCACGTCCACCACATCGACGTCGGCATCGTTGTCCATGTCCGGCGGCCAGGCGTCGTCACCAGGACCGTCGGGGCAGGCATCGAGGGGATCAGTTCCGACATAGACCTCGACGGCGTTAGTGAAGCTGTCGCCATCGTTGTCAGCGCTGGGGGGCAGGACAGCCTCGCCCGCATCCACCAGGCCGTAGCCGTACCAGGTATCTCTGCCCGCCGCTCCCAGATCGTAGGCTGTCTCCTGGAAGCGCGTGCGAACCTCGTCGTTGACCCTGCCATTGCCGTTACCATCTGTCACTCCGCTGGCAAGGACAAGCGCGGCGGCCCCGGCGACGTGAGGCGAAGCAAGAGACGTACCGCTGGCATAGGCATAGCCGCCGCTGCGGTGGGTGGTTATGACGTACAGGCCCGGGGCGGCAAGCTCCACCGCTGGGCCAGTGCTGGAAAAGCAGGCCCTCTCGTCCCACTGGTCGGTGGCGGCGACGGCTATCACTTCGTTGAAGCGTGCGGGATAGAGTACGGTATCGCCCACGGGAGGACAGGCGGCCTCGTTCCCTGCCGCAGCCACTAGCACCAGACCAGCCTGGTAGGCATTGCTCATCGCCGCCTGATAGCTCGACGAATAGCTAGAGCCCCCGAAGCTCATGTTGACCACGTCTATGTCGTTGGCGACCGCCCAGTCCAGGGCAGCGATGATATCGCTGCTCCAGCCTGAGCCCTCGCTATCGAGTACCTTCAGAGCATATAGCTCCGCTTCTGGGGCCACGCCGACGACCCCGCTGTCATTGTCCTCGGCGGCCACCACCCCAGCCACTAAGGTCCCGTGATCATGATCATCCCAAGGATAGGGGTCTCCGTTGACGAAATCGTAGCCGCCAGCGTAGTTGTCGTTCAGGTCTGCGTGCCCGGAGTAGATGCCTGTATCCAGGACGGCCACCTTGATCCCACTACCCTTGTCAAAGGGATGAACGTCTCCGGCGCCGATGTGCTTCACTCCCCACGAATTGTCCAGCTCCGCGTCCACGAGGTGGACCACCTGGTCCTCCTCGACCATCGCTACGGGGGGAGCGAGCCGCAGGGAAGACAGGGCCGAAGGGGGCAGTTCAGCGGCTATAGCGGGCACAAGCCCGTACACGTGCCTCACAGCGCCTCCCAGGTTGCGGATCAGCATCTCATCCCTGACCTGGGGCGCCTGACGAAAAGTGACGATAACCCGTATTGAGGCAGGCGGGTCGGCCGTAGCGTCCCCCCACCACAGGCCGAGGCTA
>DAOUDQ010000119.1:0-5757 GCA_034431045.1 Dehalococcoidia bacterium
CTCTTGGTGGAGACTAGGCCCAAGGCCGCCTCGCTGCTAGATGAGCGGTGCCCGTGCGGCAAGCTCCTAGCCAAGGTCTCCCTTGACGGGGTAGAGCTTCTCTGTCGCCGCTGCAAGAGGGTCCACGTCATCCCCTGGCCGGGAGAAAGGAGGGAAGGTAGCGCTACGCAGAAGAGCAAAATGACCGTAGATCGCTAGATAAAGAGGCCAGAGATAGCGAATCCAGAGCCCAGGACGAGCGCATTGCTGAATCGTGTTGGGCGGTTTTCTTTTCCGCCCATCGAGGGGGTGAGTGAGGACGTGAGCAGCGCGCTAGTGCTGTCCCATGAGAAGGAGAAGGAGCTTCTCCGCAGCTGCTGGTACTCTCACGATGCTCGCTGGTACACGGCCGTCGCCGGGGAGTTCGGCCTGGAAGCGGCCAACAGGCTCAACAAGCAGGTGTGCCTCGCTTTGGGCAAGGCGGAAATGCGTCGCTTGGCCAGGGCCTTGGGCATCGCCGCGCCGAGGACGGTGCAGGAGCTGGTGCAGGTGATCGAGGCGGCCTTTCGCTTCTTCGCGCCACCGCCGCTGACGCAGCTCGAGATCCGGGTGGTCGATGATCACTCCTACGAGGCGTTGATGAAACGCTGCTTCATCCACGACAACGTCAGGAAGGCTGGAATAGCCCCCTTCTACGTCTGCGCGGCCTATGATCGCATTCAGGGCTGGCACGAGGCCCTGGGCCTGCCGCTGGCCGAGGAGCCGCCAACCCGGCATTGCCCCAAGATCCAGGGCCGGGAGTGTCGGCCCGTCATCGCCTTTCAGCTGCCGAGGGCCTAGCGCGAGGTAGACGCGTCTTCGACCCCGGGGAGGAAACCATGGACTTTGCAGTGCCTGAAGAAGTGGAGATGCTGAAGCAGACTCTAAGGAGGTTTGTCACCGAGGAGGTCATCCCTCTGGAGAGAGCAAACAACCTGACCTGGGACACAGCTCCACCGAAGGAACTGAGGAAGCAGGTACGCCTGCGCTCCAAAGAACTGGGCCTCTACGGCGTCGATATGCCTGCGGAGGTCGGGGGAGGGGGGCTCTCCTTCTCCGGACGCTGTCTACTAGAGATAGAGGCGAACTTCCACGACACGTTGTTCTTCGACGACGTGCTGGGAGGGATCAGCGGACCGACGCCCGTCCTGCTGGCCTGCACCGAGGAACAAAGGGAAAAGTACCTCTACCCAGTGGTGAGGGGAGAGATTACCACCTGCTTCGCCTTGTCCGAGCCCGACGCCGGCTCTGATGCCACCAGCCTTCAGACGAGAGCCGATAAGAACGATGGGGTCTTCGTACTCAACGGCACCAAGAACATCATCACCAACGCCCCGCAGGCCGACTTTGCGATGACCTTCGCCGTGACCGACGAGAAACTGGGAGCGAAGGGCGGCATAACCTGTTTCCTGGTGGACAAGGATTCGCCAGGATTCTCGGTGGGCCGGTCCCACAACTGCATGGGCTTTACGGGATTCCAGGGCGAGCTGGTCTTCGAGAATTGCCAAGTTCCGGCCGAGAACGTACTGGGGCACGAAGGCTACGGGCTGCTCCTGGCCTTGGACTGGATCAACAGCAACCGGATCAAGAGCGGAGCCGTGGCCGTCGGCTTCGCCCGACGCCTTCTCAAGATGAGCGCGGAGTACGCCAAGCAAAGGAGTCAGTTCGGCCACCCAACCGCTACCTACCAGGCTATCCAATTCAAGCTGGCCGACATGGCCACCGAACTCTTTGCCGCCGAGAACATAGTCTGCCGGACGGCCTGGATGCGAGACCAAGGGATGGACATCCGCAAGGAGGCGGCCATCACCAAGCTCTACTGCTCGGAGATGGTCAACCGGGCAGCCTACGAGGCTATCCAGATTCACGGTGGCGTAGGCTGCTTGCGGGAGACCAACGTGGAAAGGATCTACCGGGCGGTGCGCCCCTTCACCATCGTTGAGGGCACATCAGAGATACAACGCCTGACCATCGCCAGGAGGCTTCTGAAGGACGAACGGTGGTAGGAGCGCTAGCGCCTCGAAGCCCGGAGAGTGCGCGGGCTGGCGCTGGCCCAGCGGCTCGCTCAGGGCCCCACTCTCGCTTTGGCCCGGGCCAAGGACCTAGTCTACAGGAGCCTGAGCGAGAGCCTGGAGACGCAGCTAGAAAGCGAGCGAGGGCTCCTCGGGCTCAGCACCCTCAGCGAGGACTTCCGCGAGGCGGTACAGGCCTTCCTGGAGAAGCGAGAGCCGAAGTTCAGAGGCCGCTGAGCCCAAAGTCAAAGGAAGGAGGACGGCATGGCGGTAGAAGAGAACACGTGGAGATTCTTCCAGCAGCACCTGGGCTACAGCGACGAGGAGATGGCCTTGTTTCGGGGCAATCCCCGCAACGCGGAGGTGCTGGCTAAGGCCCCGGAACTGATGCAGAAGACCATCGTGGCCGAGGTGGTGGAGGCGCACGGCTGCAACAGCCAGCACAAGGTGGGAGACCGCTTTCTCTTCGATGGAGCGGGGAATCTCCTCACCACCAAGTGCCCCCGTCGCATCTGCATCTACGCCCTGCAAGGGCTGGGCGGGCTCATCTTCGCCACCAACGAGCTGGCCTATGCCGGGGTGGACCCCAATTCCCTGCGCTTCCGCCGCACCGGTTGCTTCGACGTCGGGGTCAAGTGCGGCGGCTGGGGGCACATCGTCATGGAGGTGCGAGTGGAGGACCGGAGCAGGTACGAAGCGGCCGGCCGCTAGCCCGATCGCTGGGGCTGCGGGGAGAACGCGTGCTACAATCCTCATCGGCCGCACACCCCAGTAGCACGAGTCCCGTCGGCCGGGGAGGTGTCTATGCGCCGCGTCTTGAGCGAGTTCGATGCCCGTCGCCTTCTCGCCGGCGCGCCGGTAGTGCTGGTGACCACCCGCTGGCATGGGGTGGCCAATGTAATGCCGGTGGCCTGGAACATGCCCCTGTCTCACGACCCGCCCCTGGTAGGCATCGCCGTCCACCCCTCCCGCCACACCTACGACATGCTTCGCTTCAGCGAGGAGTTCGCCCTGAATGTCCCCAGCCGTCGCTTGATGAACCACGTGCAGTACTTGGGGACGGTCAGCGGCCGCGACGTGCAGAAGATCGAGGTGGCCAAGCTACCCACCTTTAGGGCGCAGCGGGTGGACGCCCCCCTTCTGGAGGGCTGCCTGGCCTATGTCGAGTGTAGCGTGCAGGAGGTGCTGCGCCTGGGCGACCACCATCTGTTCGTGGGCAAGGTGCTAGCGGCGCAAGCCGACAGCGAAGCCTTCGAGGAGGCCTGGCTCCTAGACGACGATGACTATAAGCCGCTCCATTACCTGGGAGGCGAGCTGTACGCCATCCTGGGCGAAAGGAGGCAGGCCCAGCTGACGACGACCGAGGAAGGCACGGTGGAGCTGGAGGAGACGGCCGAAGAGAGGGAGCAACGTCAGGAGGAGGAGGCCCGCCGCCAGGAACAGGAGGAGGGGTAGGGCGGAATCCATCGTTACGTTGACTCTTACGTTGAAGATTCTATAATTCACTTGGCCTTGAAAAGGTCCCAAAGGGGAGGGGCAAGGAGCAAGATCCATGGACTTTCGAGACACGCCGGAGGAAGCGGCCTTCAGGCAGGAGGTCAGAGAGTTTATCGCCCGGGAGGCTCCTAAGCTGGAGCACGGCGCGGGCATAGATGCAATCAGCGGGTACGCCCAGGTGTTTGTCCAATCCCAGGGGTGGTTCAAGAAGCTGGGCGAAAAAGGCTGGATTGCCCCTGCCTGGCCCAAGGAGTACGGCGGCGCCGGCATGACGGTGATGCAGCAGTTCATCTTCAACGAGGAGCTAGCTGAGGCACGGGCGCCCCGGCCCTTGCACCTGATAATCGGCGTGGCTATGGCCGGACCCACCCTGATCGTTCACGGCGCCGAGGAGCAGAAGAAGTATTACCTCCCTCGGATTCTCAGCGGTCAGGACATCTGGTGCCAGGGCTTCTCTGAGCCCGAGGCTGGCTCGGACCTCGCTTCCCTCAGGACCCGCGCCGTCCGTGACGGCGACGACTATGTCATCAACGGCCAAAAGATCTGGACCAGCGTAGCCCATCTATCCAAGTGGATGCTTCTCCTGGCCCGCACCGACCCCGATGCTCCCAAGCACCGGGGCATCACCTACTTCATCCTGGATATGAAGTCGCCGGGGGTGGAGGTGCGGCCTCTGGTGAACATGGTCGGCGGCCACGAGTTCAACGAGGTGTTCTTCGACAATGTGCGGGTGCCCAAGGCCAACATCATTGGCCAGGAGAACCACGGCTGGTCTGCAGCGATGAGCACTCTGGACTTCGAGCGCTCGGCCATCGGTTCAGCGATAGGCCTGCGCCAGACGGTGGAAGATATCATCCGCTACGCCAGGGAGCACAGCGAGGACGGAACGAGCATGCTCCGCCTCAATCCCATGCTGCGCTACGAGCTGGCTGATCGCCTGCTGGAGACCGAAGTAGGGCGGATGCTCTCCTATCGGGTAGTTTCCCTCCAGAGCAAGGGCCTCATTCCCAACTACGAGGCGGCCATGATCAAGCTCTACAACATGGAATTGGACCAGCGCATTGCCCGCACGGGGATGAACGTCCTGGGCCCATATGGCCAACTGGACAGAGGCTCCAAGTGGGCGCCCCTGAAGGGCCGCCTCAAGCACATGTATCTGCGCTCGGTGGGGAGTACCATCGAGACCGGCACTTCTGAAATCCAGCGGAACATCATCGCCACCCGCGGCTTGAACCTGCCCCGCGGGGACTAGAGGAGGGGAGGATTCTCCTATGGACTTTCGCTTTACGCCCGAAGAGGAAGCCTTCCGTCAGGAGCTAAGGAGCTGGCTGGAGGAGAACGTCCCGCCTGACTGGGAAGGTGTCTTCCTAGAGGAGGAGGAAGAGGACTGGAAGCAAGGGCGTGCCTTCGTCAAGAAGCTGGCTCAGAAGGGGTGGGTGGCCCCTGCCTGGCCCAAGGAGTACGGCGGCATGGAAGCCTCCCCCGCCCTGCAGCTGGCCTATAACGAGGAGATGGGCTATCACCGGGCGCCCATCGGGTCGATCATACAGGCCGTGGGCTACATCGGGCCGGCCATCCTCTTCTTTGGCACCGAGGAGCAGAAGAGGCAGCATCTGCCGCCCATCACCGCCGGCGAAACGGTGTGGTGCCAGGGCTTCTCCGAGCCGGAGGCGGGCTCCGACCTGGCTTCCCTCAGGACACGCGCTGTGAAAGACGGCGACGACTACGTTATCAACGGGGACAAGACCTGGACCAGCAACGCCCATCGCTCCGAGTGGTGCATCGTCCTGGCCCGCACCGACCCTGCGGCCCCCAAGCATAAGGGCATCAGCTTCTTCCTGGTGGACATGAAGTCGCCGGGGATCACCGTCCAGCCCATCATCAACATGGCCAACGTTCACAGCTTCAACGAGGTGTTCTTCGAGGACGTGCGCGTCCCCAAGAGCGCCCTCCTGGGTCAGGAGAACCAGGGCTGGTACATTGCTGCCATGACCCTGGACTTCGAGCGCTCCAGCCTGGTGGCGGCGGCTGTGTCCATGGCCAAAAGCGGCCTGGACGACCTCATCGAATACTGCAAGGAGAGGAAGGTCAACGGCAGAAGCCTCCTAGATAACCCGCTGGTGCGTCACAAGCTGGCGGAGATGGCCATCGAGGCAGAGGTGGGCAAGTACATGGTCTATCGGGTGGTGTCTCTGCAGGCGCGGAAGGAGCCGGGCAGCATCGAGGCGGC
>DAOUDQ010000120.1:0-1510 GCA_034431045.1 Dehalococcoidia bacterium
CGCAGAGGCTATTTTACACCGGTTGGAAGCTGTTGGCTATCGTGCTAGCAGCGCTCTTCTCAGCAGGAACAGCGCCGTGGTGACCGCCCGGCGTTTGATGGCCCACGACATCGGCTACGCCGTCGTGGCCGACATCGAATCCCTGCCCTCCCCGAATCACGACCCTCTACCGACGGCTCACCGAGTAGGCCGCCAGGCGAAAGTGATGCTAGCCGGTCCTATCTGGACCGTGCCGCTGCCATCAATATTGGCGATCCACAGCCCGTCCGGGCCAATGGCCGGCAGGTAGGCTACCCTCGTTAGATCCGGCGAGAACTCGACGATCATGGCCAGTACGCTTGCCAGCTTGATCATCCCCGTGCCATCGGCCCGGGCCCTGTAGATGCCCTCGCTTCCGGGATCGTACCAGTAAATCAGTGAGCCATCGGGGGAGAAGGCGACGTAGCCGAAGGGTATGCTGTGGCTGGGGTAGCCTGTGTCGGAGCCCTCTATGGGCGTGCTGCTGAGAGTGGCGAAATCCAGCACCGTTAACTCCAGGCGGAGGCCGCGCCACGAGAGAAAGACCGCGCTCGCGCCGTCAGGCGAAAGCCAGTGCTGGCGGCCATCGTCCAGCTCCTGCACGCGGGCGAGCTGGCCGGTGGCCGGGTCCATGAGGTTGGCTTCATAACAGTCGAAGGGGCATTCGCCGAAGGCGGTGTTCGGCGCCTCCCTAGGGGGCTGGTAGTTGGCGGCCACAAGCACTTTTCGGCCTTCAAGGACCCAGGCCAGGGGCCGGTAGTCGCCGCCGACGGCCCGCTCCTCCCGCTCGTCCAGACTATAGATAGCCAACTTGTTCGCCGCTTCCTTCAGGTATGCTATCTCCCTGCCATCAGGTGACCAAGCAAAGTCAGGCACTGACGGCCCGCCGCCTATGGCGACGTTCTCGAACTTCGCTACCTCGGCGGCATCGGCATCAGCAATGAAGAGCGTGGCCACCGCAGCCGGTTCGGTGCCGGCGAGGACGGTATAGGCCATGTGGAGGCCTGTGGGCGACCAAGCAAAGCTTCCCACCAGGTCGATGTCCTTGAGGATGCGGCCCTCCGAGTCAACCACCACCACGCTGTTGGGCAAGGGGCGCGGCCCAACTCCAAGCAAGAATCTGTCGTCAGACTCCCCGCCAACGCAGGCCAGCGTATCGCCCGCCGGCGACCAGACCAAAGCGGCCCTGTCGGGACATCGGTCGATCTCGACGAACTTCTTGCGGACCCTGCCGTCGGCATCCGCCAGCCAGATGGCCCCGTCGGCGCCCACGTAGGCGATCTGCGGCGCCGCTGTCGGCTCAGCCGCGGGCGTTGGTGAGGGCGTGGGGCTGGTCGGCGGCCCGGGCGTGGCCGTGCGCAGGCCCTCTCCGCCGCCGTTGCAGGCGACGGCCAGCAGGACGATGGCTACGAAGACAAGTCCTCTCATGGTGCCCCTCAGTGAAAGCGAGGTTCGGAGAGTGTCTGCTCGCAGAGGCTATTTTACACCGGTT
>DAOUDQ010000121.1:0-4969 GCA_034431045.1 Dehalococcoidia bacterium
ATCTAACGCCTACCCCAGCGCCCTCGCCGACACCTACCCCAACGGCCATGCCAGTTGTCTTGCCGGAGGTCGAAACTCCAGCTCCGACGGCGGCGCCTGCCATGCCAGCGGCACTGCCGCCGACCGGAGGCAGCGGCGCAACGCCCTTGACCACGGTTTGGCCTGCGTTGGCGTCGTTGGCGGGTGCTATGGCCCTGATGCTGGCGGGCATGGGCAGCGCTGTGTGGGCGCTGAGGCGGAACAAGTAGGGAACACCTCCTTTTCTTCCTAGGGCTGAATAGCCGAGGCCCCAGGCGAGCTCGCCTGGGGCCTCACTGTTGAAGGTCTACCCCCTTCTCTCCAGCGATAGCGTTACATAACGGATTCTATTCGTAGCGGGGAGAATCTGTAACAGGAGCGTGCCTGCGGTGTCTTTATGTTTGGGAAACCTGCCGAGGTCAGCTCATGTTTCGCATCAGACGGTACGCCTTTGCCAGCGACCCCCTGCGAGAGGTACGCCTTGTTAAGCGATGGGTGAGGGTCGGTGCTTTTTTGGCGATCCTCACCCTAGTGGCGCTTTACTTGGTGGCCTTCGACCTGTCTGTGGAACGGGGCGTCCTCATTTTCGTTACGATGGCGGTCACTGTTGCCCTGGCCGTCGAGCTGGCCTTCAGTCATATTCTTCGCCTGACCAGAGCAAGCGTTTATCCAGTGAAGCTGGCTGTGGAGCTGAGCCCTCTGCAGGGCTTCAAAGAGGCCTGCCACCGCAGCGCCGAGATGGTGGCCCAGCTCTTGGGGGCAGAAGCGGCCGTGGTGGCCTGGATACACAGCGACCTGCAAGAGTTGGAGCCGCTGGCGGGTGCAGGCCTTCCCAAGCAGTGGCTCAAGGTGGCCCCCCACATCTCCTTGGCTGAAAGCGGGCTCCAGGACGCGGTACGGCGAGGTCAGGTGGTTACCAGGCGAACGGCAGCGGCAGACCGTTGGTTTTCCGGGCTCGGCGAATCGTATTCTGTGACCTACATACCCCTTCTGTCCTCGGACAAGGTGATCGGCGTCCTTGGGTTGGCAGGCGATAGCGGCAGCTTCAATGCCAAGGACCGTCGGCTGTTGAGCGGTATCGGCGTCGCTATTGGTCTGGCCCTGGATAACGCTCGCTTGTACGATGAGGAGAGGAAGCGGGCAGAGCGGCTGCAAGAGCTGGCCCAGATGAGGAGCGATTTTCTCCTCACCGTCTCCCATGAACTACGAACGCCTCTCACCTCGGTCAAGACATCTGCCGAGATGCTCTTGGAGGAAGATGACTCGCCAGCGGAAAGTCCACAAGGCCAGCTCATCCGCAATATTGTGCAAGGCATCAACCGCCTCAACACTCTCATCGGCGATCTGGTGAGCATGGCCCGCCTGAACAATAGCCAGCTGCAACTGAACCTGGAGCCTGCGGGAATGGGCGAGATGGCAAGCGCCGCCTGTAACCTTATCGAGCCCCTCATCCAAACGAAAAGGCAGACCCTCGATGTTCACTTCGACATCCCCGGGCCCAAGGTGCTGGTGGATCAGCGGCGCTTCGAGCAGATAGTGGTGAACCTGCTATCCAACGCTCATCGCTTCACTCCTGCCGGGGGGCGCATCAGCGTCGATGTGCGCGAGGAAGGGGACGAGGTTATCATCGCCGTCTCCGATACCGGTCCCGGCATCCCCGAGTACGAACGGCGGGTCATCTTCGAGCCCTTCTATCGGGGCAGAGAGGGCTCGGGCAGGCGTGTGCCTGGTGGCATGGGCATGGGCCTGGCTATCGCCAAGTCTCTAACAGAGCTGCACGGCGGGCGCATCTGGGTGGAGAGCGGCGAGGGCGGTAGCACTTTCTTCTTGGCCGTTCAGCGCTATCTGGAGCCCGCTGTCGAGCCTGCGAAGGTGCGGGCCATCTAGGCTTCCCGCTGCTGCCAGGCCATTTGCTTCGATTTCCCCAGGGGTTCCTGCTCCAGCCTATAGGCTATAATGATGGCGCCTGCCTGCTGGCAAGCAGGGTTTACGTTCTGACAGGCCTCAGCAGCCTGGGAGCTTGCCATGAGAGTGCGCCGCCTCCAGCTAGCCGACTATCGCAACTTTCCCCGGCTGGACTTCTCTCTCCCCAGCGGGCCCGTGGTCATTGTCGGGGGCAACGCCCAAGGCAAGAGCAATCTCCTGGAGGCGGTCTACCTCCTTTCGACGATGCGCTCGCCACGGGCGGACAGCGAGGGCGAGCTGATCCGCCGGCAGGCCGCCCAGGCAGGGGAGGTGCCGCCCCTGGCCCGCCTGGTGGCCGAAGTGGAGGGGCGTGGTGGGCCTCTGCGCCTGGAGATGGTCATCGTCGCCCGCGGCGGAGACCTGGGCTCGCTTGCCGCCCGGCCCGCTGGCGTCCCCCGCGCCAACAAGGTGGTGCGGGTGAACGGCGTCGCCAGGCGCCTGGCCGACGCCGTGGGTCAGCTGAACGCGGTGCTGTTCAGCGCCCACGACATGGAAGTGATTGACGGCCCACCGTCCCTGCGCCGCCGCTATCTGGATATCACCATCTCTCAGGTGGACGGGGGCTACCTGCGAACCCTTCAGCGTTACGCCAAGGTGCTCCTTCAACGCAACCATCTCCTGAAGCGGGTGCAGGAGGGCAGCGCCCGCCGAGAAGAGCTGGCCTTCTGGAGCCAGGAGCTAGTGCGGGAGGGCAGTTACATCATCCAGGCGCGGGCCCTGACGGTGGCTAGCCTGGGGCCCCTGGCCGCCGCTGCCCATGCCGCCCTAACCGAGGGCCAGGAGGAGCTGGCGCTGGTTTACCAGCCCCAGTTGGGGGGAGCGGTCGATGGCCTCCGGGCCGCCTCTCTCAGCCGAGACGAGCTGGCTGCTGCCTTCGCTCAGGTGATAGCTCACTGGGGCGGGCGGGAGATAGGGGCCGGCGCTTCCCTTCTGGGCCCTCACCGCGACGATCTGCTGTTCCACCTCAATGGCATCTCAGCGGCTACCTTTGCCTCGCGGGCCCAGCAGCGCACCATCGCCTTGGCCCTGCGCCTGGCCGAGGCCCGCTACCTCCTGGAACGACGGGGCGAGTCGCCCGTCCTCCTTTTGGACGACGTCCTCTCGGAGTTGGACGGCCAGCGACGGGCGGCGGTGCTGGCTGCCATCGCCGACTACGAGCAGGTGCTGGTTACAGCCACGGAGCTGGATCGCTTCTTGGCAGACTTCCTGGAGAGGGCGGCCCTATTCCAGGTGGCTGGCGGCTCGCTGGAAGCTATGGCTGGGGCTTCCGGCGCCGAAACAGGGGAAGCTTCTTCTGGGGCACCATCACCGTGAGGGCCGCTGGCACAACCTCAAAGATGGTGGGATAGCCAGGGTAGAAATCACCGTCGAGCTGTACCGGCAGGGGCGTTTTGCTGTGTACCTCCAGCCGACGCACCCGTCGGTAGAGCACGGGGCCTGCCCTCACGTGCGCTTGGGCCGCTACCCGCAGGGCGTGGAAGATGATGTCCAGGGTGTGTCGTCCCTGGAAGATGCACGCGTCCAGAA
Source organism: Dehalococcoidia bacterium (assembly GCA_034431045.1). Lineage (GTDB taxonomy): Bacteria > Chloroflexota > Dehalococcoidia > SM23-28-2 > SM23-28-2 > SM23-28-2. The sequence goes on from DAOUDQ010000121.1 coordinate 3,511, forward strand.
GGCCGTCGTCGGCATAGGCGCGGGACGTTACCTGGGTAATACCGGCATAGCCGCGGGTATTGCCCACCACCATCATCAGAAGCCTGGTCTCCAGTGGCTCATCGTCGGCGATCAGCTTGACCTGCCGGCCCCGGTATCGCAGGGACTGGCTGACGGCTGTGATGGCGTAGGTAGTAGCCCCCAGATATCGTTTGACGTCCAGGGGCAGGGAGGCGGCGATGTGGCCGTCCAGGCCCAGGCCGGCCATCAGAAAGAAGTAGCGCCCTCCCTCCCCTGACGGCGGGCTGGCGCGACCGAGGTCCATGCGCCGCGCCTCACCGCGCACCGCCACCTCCAGGGCAGCGATGGGCTGGCGAGGGATGCCCACCTCCTTGGCCCAGACGTTGGCTGTGCCCGCGGGAATGACCGCCAGGGGCGTTTGGCTGCCGGCCAGGCCGTTCACCGCCTCGTTGAGGGTGCCGTCGCCACCGCAGACTACCACCAGCGAGCGTCCTTCCTGGGCGGCGCGGGCGGCCATGGCTGTAGCGTCGCCCGGCGAGCGGGTGAAAGCCCAGTCCGCCTGCCAGCCCTGGCTCCGCAGCCAGGAAGCGGCCTCATGTAGCTGGCGGCGGGAGGGCAGGTTGGGGGAGACGGGATTAACGATTACGGTTGCCAACTGCATGAGCGGTTTGCTCCAGGGCCATGCTAGCGCCCAGCCAGGGAGGGGGCAAGGGCATTCTGTCGTGGTAGCGGCTAGGCTGTCTCCGGGGTTGCTTGCTCGACCCGCTCGGGGGCGGCCCCGGACCACTGATGGCCTCCAGTTCGGCCTCGTCCCCCAGCACCATCAGGCGGTCGCCAAGCTCCAGGATGGTGGTTCCCCGCGGGCCCACCTGGATGGCGCCGGTCGGCTTCTGAACGCCAAGAATGGTGGCGCTGGGGCAGGTGCGGAAGCAATCCTCGATGGTGTGGCCGGCCAGATTCGACTCCTCGGTCACCTGCAGTTCGGCCAGGATCTGCTCGCCATGGCGGCCGGTGGCCAGGGTGTCGATGAAGTCCACCACCAGCGGCTGAAGGGCGGAGAGGGCCATGCGGCGGCCGCCGATGCTGTAGGGCGAGATGACCCGGTCGGCGCCGGCCCGCAGCATGCGCGTCGTGCTGACGGGCTGGCCCACGCGGGCCACCACGAACAGGCGCGGTTTGAGGGCCTTGGCGGTGAGGACGACGTAGGTGTTGCCGGAGTCGGAGTCGGAGGCGGCCAGCAGACAGCGGGCACGCTGGATACCAGCTTCGGTGAGGGCAGCGTCGGAGGTGGCATCGCCTTCCGTCAGCAGGTAGCCTTGTTTGCGGGCGCGCTCCAGGGCCTCGGGGTTGGACTCAACGATGACGAAGGGTATGCCCCGAGCCGTGAACTCGCGGGCGATCTCCTCACCCACGCGGCCGAAGCCGCAGAGGATGTAGTGATCACGCAGGGCCTCGATCT
>DAOUDQ010000122.1:0-2222 GCA_034431045.1 Dehalococcoidia bacterium
CAGCCGGTGGGGCCCTTAAGGAGTACCGGTATCTTCTGGTGGAAGGCAGCAGTGAACAGCTCCACCTCATCCTTCAGCGGCAGGTAGAAGGGCTCCTCGCTGAGGACATACTCTTCGATGGCGTACTGTCTATACCCTGTGCGCTCCGATGGGGTCTCCATATTCCTTCGCTACTTTCCTGCCTCCCCACAGGCGAACCTTATGTCGCCTTGGCAGTCAATCGGACAATCAGGTCATCCCAGAGCTCATCAACCCGCTGAGTCACCTCTGCCAGGGAGCAATCGGTATCGATGACCACCTGGGCGTGCTTCAGCCGCTCTTCGTTGGAGAGCTGGGCAGCGATGCGGGCCTCTGCCTGCTCCCGACTGAGGCCGCTGCGCTGCATCGACCGCTGAGCGGCCACCTCGGGCGAAACCACGGTCGCCCAGACCTTGTCCGCCAGGTGAGCCCAGCCAGCCTCGATGAGGATAGCAGCCTCCAGCACCGCCACTCTGGTGCCCTGCCGCCGCAATTCCTCCAGCCTCTCGGCCATCATCTGCTCCATGGGCGGGTGAGTGATGGCGTCCAGGTGCCGGCGAGCCTCGGGGTCGCTGAACACTACCCGGCCCAGCTTGCGGCGGTCGATCTGGCCGTCGTCGCCCACCACCTGGCGACCGAAGGCGGCTACTACTTGCTCCCACACTGGCGTGCCCACCCGATATGCCTCGTGGCCTATCTGATCGGCGTAAACGATAACTGCACCCTTGGCGCGCAGCATGTCCGAAACGGTGGACTTGCCGCTGCCAATGCCGCCTGTAAGGCCTATCACAAACATGGCCATGTCCATATTACCGAAAATCTGGGCAATGGCAAACCCGCCCGCCCCCTTCAGGCAGAAATCGGCTTACTGTAGCAGCGGCTTTCCCCCCGATCAGCAGAAAACGGGCACGAGCCCGGGCCTCTGCGGACTCATGCCCCCTTCTGCTTGTGACAGAAAAGCCTATTCTGCTTTCAGCCCGCGAACCTTTTCCAGGAAGGGCGGAACAACCGCCTTCCAGTCGCCCACAATGCCATAGCGACAGTAACGGAAGATGTTGGCCTCGGGGTCTTTGTTGATGGCGACGATGTTCTTCGCACCACTGAGGCCAGCCATGTGCTGGCTAGCACCGGAAATAGCCACCGCTATGTAGAGGATGGGGCTGACCACCTTGCCGGTGAGCCCTATTTGCTTCGGTATCGGATACCAGCCCATGTCGCAGGCAGCGCGGGTGGCGCCTACCGCGCCCTTCATCAGATCGGCCAGTTCCTCCAGCGTCTGGAATGCCTCGACGCTACCCATGCCGCGGCCTCCGCCCACGATCACCTCGGCGTCCTCCAGACGTATGCCCTCTGCCTCCTCCTTGCGCCTACCGGTGATCTTGGTGCGCACAGCGGAGGGATCAATGTCCACAGCTACCTTGATCACCTCCCCTTGGCGAGAGGTGTCCGGTGCTAGAGGCTCCTGCGACTTGACCCTGACAGTGGCCATTTGGGGCATGGTCTTGCAGGTATGCTGGGCATTGGCGTTGCCGCCATAGCAGGCGCGAGTCATCACCAGACGGCCGTCACTGATGGCCAGGTCGAGGCAGTCCATGGCCACCGCTGTCTCCAAGCGATAGGCCAGGCGAGGGGCCAAGTCACGTCCGATATCGGTCTGGCCCAGAAGGACGATGGACGGATTGGCTTCGCGACAGACCTTTTCGGCCGCCGGGACAAAGGCATCGCGCTGGTATTCTGCCAGGATGGGGTCGTCCACCACATGGACCTTATCCGCCCCCGCGGCGATCAGCTCCTGGGCGAGGGGCTCCACCCCCTGCCCCAGAAGGGCTGCCTGGACGGGCTGGCCTAGCTCGTCGGCCAGCCGCCGAGCGGCGCCCAACACCTCTGAGGTGATACCGGCCACGGCCCCCTCGACCACTTCAGCAACAACCAGTACTCCGCTTTCATTAACCATCGTGCATTTCTCCTTGCTCCGGCCTGCCTGCCGGTAGGTAGGCCCCTAGATGAGCTTCGCTTCCCGAAGCTTGGCGGCCAGCTCTTCGGCTGCTTCCTCCATGGTCTCTCCCTCTATGAACTCGCATTTGGCCTCGTGCACGGGCAAGTACAGACGGTCCAAAGAGAGGAGAGAGCCGGCGACGCCCACCTGCGATGGGTCCAGGCCCAGGTCGGCCGCGGACCAGGCGGTTACCTGCTTCTTGGCAGCC
>DAOUDQ010000123.1:0-3447 GCA_034431045.1 Dehalococcoidia bacterium
CATCGTCTCCAGGCCGAGGATGGATATGAGGTTGTACCCGTGGGCCTTCAGGCGGTCCTTGGCCCCCTCGTGGCGATCCAGCAGCACCACTATGTCCTTCACCTTCAGGCCAGCCATCCCCAGGAAGGCGGCCGTCTCGATGATGTTGCCACCGCCAGTGACGAGATCGTCGATGAGGAGGACTGTCTCGCCGCGTTCGTATGTGCCCTCAAGGAAGGGGGTGATGGCGTCGCGGTCCTTGGAGGGGTGGATGTACACCATGGGCACGTCGGCGATGAGGGAGAAGACGGTGGCCAGGTGCAACCCACCGAAGGGGATGCCCGCCACTCGATCGAAGGGGGCGCCGCGGGGGTGGAGCATCCTCTGGAGAGTACGCACCTCCTGGTACATCAGGCGAGCCGCTCGCCTCAGGGCTCTCGGCTTGCTGATCAGCAGGCGCACGTTGACGTAGATGGGGGAGTGGAGGGTTGTTCTTCCTAGGGTGAAGTCGCCGAACTGGACGGCTCCCAGATCCCACAGGGTCTTGGCCAGCCACAGATTACCGGCAGCGCGAGCAGAACGGCCCATATCGCCTCGCCTCTGCTCCAACTAAAGAGGGCCTCGCCGCAGAAGAGGTAGCCCCGCGAGCAGAGGCCTCACGAGTGGCAAAACGATACCACTACCCCTGGGCCCTGTCAAGCTGTGACGTTCGTGCTTCATCTGGGCAGGGCTCGGCGCCAGCGGTGGACGGCCTCTCGGTTGACGCATTGGGGTGGTACCTGGCCTCGCAGGGCCGTCAGCAGATTGTCCACGGCCATCTTGGCCATGGCCAGACGGGTGGCCACGCTGGCGCTGGCAATGTGGGGCGTGATGATGATGTTGTCCAGCCCCAGGAGGGGGTCGTCGGGCGCGATGGGTTCCTCTTCGCTGACATCGATGGCAGCGGCGGCGATACGTCTCTCCTTGAGGAAGCGCCACAGGGCCTGTTGATCCACTGCCGCCCCTCGGGCGGTGTTGATGAGAACGGCTGTGGGCTTCATAAGCGATAGCTCTCGCTCGCCGACAAGGTGGTGAGTCTCGGGGGTGAGGGGCACGTGCAGGCTGATGAAGTCGGACTCTGCCAGAAGCTGCTCCATCTCCACGTAGGCCAGGCCGTAGCGACGCTCCTCTTTAGGCTTGCGGGTGCTATCGCAGTAAAGGACGCGCATGCCGAAACCGCGTCCCCTCTTGGCCACCTCCAGGCCGACGCCACCCAGGCCCACCACCCCCAGGGTGGCGTCGTGCACGTCCTGCCCTAGGAGCATCTGCGGTCCCCAGGTCTTCCAGCGCCCCTGGCGAGTATAGCGGTCGGCCTCCACCACCCGGCGGGCGGCGGCCAAAACAAGGGCGAAGGCGAAATCGGCCGTGGTTTTGGTCAAGATGCCGGGCGTGTTGGTCACAAGTATCCCCCGCCGGCTGGCCTCCTCGACGTCGATGTTGTCGTAGCCCGCGGCCATATTGCTGATGACCCGCAGTCGCGGCGCTGCCGCCATGACCGCGGCATCGATGCGGTCGGTGAGGAGGGTGAGGAGGGCATCGGCATCTGCCGCCTCCGTCAACAGGACATCCGGGGGCGGGGGCAACTCGCCGCGCCAGACCCTTACGGTCACCGATTCTGCCAGCAGGTCGAGGGCGGCGCTGGGAAGCTCCCGTGTGACGTAGACCTTGGCCCCTTCTATCTCTGCCACAGTCACCTCTTGCCACGCATGATACTCTAGTAGCGGGCCGCTCTGTCAATCAGCGGGTCCTGCGGGGCTAGCAGGACGGGGCCGCTAGTTGTTAGAATGCATGAAGGAGGGAGCGAGAGGCGTGGACCCCTTTGCCATCGTCTGCGATAGCAGCCACGACCTGCCGACGGACATCACCCAGAAGTTGCGCCTTACGGTGGTGCCCTACACCATTAACTTCGGCGCGGAGAGTAGCATGGATGACGGTGTGATGACCCTGGAGGAGTTCGCCGAGCTCTTGGATCGATACGAGAAGGGCAAGGGATACCCCACCACGGCGGCACCTGCTCCCTCTCGCTTCGCAGAGGCGTTCATGTCCCACGTGAAGCAAGGCTTGTCGCGGATCCTCACCGTCACCCTCTCCCGCAAGCTGAGCAAGACCTACGATGCTGCCGTCGAAGGGGCGGACATGGTGGAGGATGAGTATCCCGGCTCGGAGATCGAGGTGGTGGACTCCCTCAGTGGCTCGATGGGGGAGGGCATGCTTGTCCTGGAGGCTGCCCGCGTGCGCGACCTCGGCCGCCCCCTCCAGGAGGCCAAGCGCCTGGTGGAGGAGATGAGGGGACGGCTGCGCCTCCTGGCGGCCCTGGAAACGACCAAGTACTTGATGAAGAGCGGACGGGCTCGCCCTTTCCAGTATCTGCTTAGCAGTGCCCTGCAGATCAAACCGATCATCACCGCCAGGGACGGGGCCATGGCTCTCTACAGCAGGGTGCGGGGGCGCATGGAGAGGGCGGTGGATCGCATGGTTGACGAAGTGCAGCGGACTTACAAGTCGGGCATAGTTTCCGTGGTGGAGGGAATATCCCCCGACCTCAAAGAGATGCTTGTACGCAAGCTATGTCAAAGGCTGGGCCTCAACAGGGAGCAAATCCTGGAGACCAGGATAGGGTCCGCCTTGCTGGTTCATATGGGTAAGCGGGTGGTGGGCGTCATCTGGGAGCAGGAGCCCGAGCCCGAGCCTTCCTAGCGATCTGCGGGCGCTGCAACATTGACCAAGTTCTTCCTCTTCGACGTTGATAAGACCCTGGTGGACAGCCGCGGTGCTGGCGGTCGGGCCATGAATCTGGCCTTTGCTCAGCTCTTCGGCATCGACCAGGGTTTCGCTGGCATCGACTTCACTGGCCGCACCGATACCAGCATCTTTCGTGATGCCGTCGGCATCCACGGCCTCGATGGCGACCTTCCCGCTCTCCTGGCTCGCTTTCAGGAGACCTACTACGGCATGCTGCCCAGGACACTTGCCGAAACCCGGGGGTATGTGCTCCCTGGCGTGCGCGAGGTGCTGGCGGGCATCCAGGCGGCTCCGCAAGCGTTTCTGGGACTGGCCACGGGCAACTTCCGTGAGGCTACCCGCCTGAAGCTGGAGCATTTCGGCCTGTATGATTTCTTCCTGGCAGGCGGCTACGCTGATGACTCCGAGGATCGAGCGCAGCTTGTGGCAATAGCCGTCGAACGGCTGGCCGAGGCCAGCAGCGGGCACGGTCCCCCTGAGGCCTATGTTATCGGCGATACGCCCCTGGATATCGCCGCCGCCCAGGCCAACGGGGCGCGCTCGGTGGCCGTAGCCACCGGTTTCTTCAGCGCCGACCAGTTGACGGCCGCTGGCGCCGGGCTCGTCTTCCCCGACTTCTCCTCCTGGCAGGAGGTTCTGGACGCCCTACTGGGCTGAGGCCGTAGTAGCAGGCGAAGGCCGCCTCTT
>DAOUDQ010000124.1:0-1895 GCA_034431045.1 Dehalococcoidia bacterium
AAGGCCTGGCGCATGCAGGCGATACGATAGCCGATGCGCTCCATAATCTCAGGGGTATACTCCACCCCCGTCACCGCAGTCAGCGCCTCGTACAGTCTCTCCCTTGGAAAGGCTCGGCCGCCCATTCCACACAGGCCGGCAGCGGAGGAGGCCTTGGACCGCAGGCGAATGGATTGCGGTCCGGTGTGGCGGCCGGGAGCAGCATCAGTTTGATACGAAAGTGCCAGGTTGATGGGTCTACCCCGGGCTTTGGCCAGCTTCGGGTCGTGCATCGGCAGCTCCTGGCCATGGATATGAATGGCATAGACCACCGTCCCAGGGCCGATCCTCTCGGCGGCCCGCTGGCAACCGTCGGCAAGGACCGCTCCGAAGCCCTCCCGCTTCGCCATCTTCTCCATCAGCGCCACTATGGCCCGGTGGTTGCCCCAGGTGAGCTCCAGCCCATCGGTATCATCCTTGGTCAGGAGACCGTTCTCATAGCATTCGATGGCCCAGGCGATGGTTCCACCAGCGGAGATGGTATCGATGCCATATTGGTCGCAGAAGGCATTCAGCATAATGATCGACTCCATGTCGTCATTGAGAAGCATAGCGCCGAAGGCCCCCAGGGTCTCGTACTCCGGCTTCTGGGCCCAGTCAATGGCATAGGGGCCGCTCTCCACCCTCACGATGCCATTGCAGTGCACCGGGCAGCCGGGGCAGGTGACATATTCAACCAGATACTTGATGACATTATCGTCGCTGATGAGCTCGGCAGTGGGCAGGTCCTCCTCGCCGACGCCGGCCCAGTTCTTGACCGGGCAGTCGCCGCTGAAGATGGAGGCCGCTGTACCCCCAGAGGTGCCATACTTGCTGAGTTCCCAGGGCTCAGAAGTGACGATCTTGACTGCCTCCCGTGCCAGTTCCCTCACCCGGGCCCGGTCGGCCACTGGCACTTCCTGTGTACCCCGCACGGCTACGGCCTTGAGCCGCTTGGCGCCCATCACCGCGCCCAGTCCTGAGCGACCTGGGGCATTGCCCTTGTCACTGATGGGACTGGCAATCAGAGATACCTTCTCCCCAGCCGGGCCAATGGCGGAGACCCGCAACCCGGGTTCGCCCAGTTCCTCCCTGAGCCGATCCTCGGTCTCCCAGGTAGTCAGACCCCAGAGATGGCCGGCAGCGCGTAGCTCCACCTGGCCATCTTTGATCCACAGATAGACCGGCCTGTCGGAGATGCCCCGCACAAAGACGGCATCGTAGCCGGCCCGCTTCAGTTCACGGGCGAAGCCGCCGCCAGCGCTAGAATCCCCCCAGGTGCCGGTCAGAGGGGACTTGGCCACGACCTGATAGCGCACCCCGAAGGGAATGCCTGTCGCTACCAAAGGGCCGGTGGTGAAACCCAAGGTATTCTCCGGCCCCAGGGGATCCACCTCTCCTGGCTGGGAGTTGTATACGATTTTGGCTCCCATGCCGTAGGCTCCCAGGTAGTCCCGAGCCACCTTCTCCTCTAGGGGCCTCTCCTCGATGGTGCCAGAGGAGAGATCAACGAAGAGCAGCTTGCCAGCATATCCATACAGCATCGTTCTCTCCTTGTTTTGTGTATTCTCTATCTCTTAGCCTCCCGTTAGTTGAGGGAAGAGGATGACCTCATCCCCGTCCTGGAGGGCTTGAGAAAGATCGGCATATCGCAAGTTGACCGCTGCCAGCCCTACCTGCCGCCTTGGCAGCCTTATCTCTCGGATGGCATCTTCAATGTTGCTGTCCTCCGGCAGGCTCAGTTGGAAGTGGCTCTGCCCCTTGATGGGTGAGTATTCCTTGAGTATGGCGTTCAGTCTAACTTTGACCCTGATAGCCATCTAGCTCTCCCTAGAAAAGGCCTCCTCCAAAGGTACCCCTGGAGGGATTCGAACCCC
>DAOUDQ010000125.1:0-3516 GCA_034431045.1 Dehalococcoidia bacterium
TGGTGTCGCCCGAGAGCGTCTACGTGGACGAAGGCGTAGCCCACATCTCCGGCTGGACCATCGTCAATTGGGACTACGGCGCTCATGGCACCCAGACGGCCACTCAGATCCTGGTCAAGAGCCTGAACACCGGCGCCGTCTGGCTGAGCGAACTCCTGCAGCCGGTCCGCTTCTACGACTACGTTTTCCGCTTTGGCTTCGGCCAGCCCACCGGCGTCGGCCAGTCCGGGGAGGCGGCGGGCCAGGTACGCACCCCCGGCCAAGACGAGTGGGCAGCGGTGGACATGGCCACCAATTCCTTCGGCCAGGGGGTCAACGTCACACCCTTGCAGCTCATCACTGCCATCTCCGCTATTGCCAATGACGGCAGGCTCATGCGACCTTATGTCGTGCAGGAGATCCGCCGCGGCGATGACCGCCAGGTGTTCCAGCCGCTGGAAGTGCGCCAGGTCATCACGGCCGAGGCGGCCAACACCCTTACCCACATGATGAACGCTGTGGTAGATGGCATCACGACCATTTACGCCGTCTCCGTGCCGGGCTATCGGGTAGCAGGCAAGACGGGCACGGCATCCATCTCCGTCTCGGGCGGCTACAAAGAAGATGCCTACATTGCCTCTTTCGCGGGCTTCGTTCCCAGCGACGACCCCGTTCTCGCCATGCTGATAAAGATCGACGAACCCAAGGATGTGCCCTGGGGCTCAGCGGTGTGCGCCCCCGTCTTTGCGCGCATGGCCCAGTCGATCCTGAACTACCTCAAGGTTCCACCGGCGCCGGAGGCCCTAGTGCATGAGAGTTCTTAGGGATAAGATCGGGCCATGCCAACCACTCAAGACATAACGAGCGCTCTCGCCTCCCTGCTTATCGCCGTGAGCAGAGCCATCGAGAGGCAATCGTTCAGCGGCGTGGCCATTGATTCGCGTCAGGTGCAGCCCGGCGACCTGTTCATAGCCCTGGCAGGCGAGCATCGCCACGGCCAAGAGTTCATCGCCGACGCCGTCAGCCGCGGTGCCACAGGGGTGATCGCCCAGCAGCCGCTCGACCTGCCCCAGGAGGTCTCCTTCTTCCAGGTTTGCGACACCCTTGCCGCCCTCCAGCGCCTGGCTGCCTACTGGCGAGGCAAGCACAGGGTGAAGATGGTGGGCATTACCGGCAGCGTGGGCAAGACCACCTGCAAGGAGCTGACAGCCGCCGTCTTGAGCTCCCGCTATCAGGTGCTTAAAAGCGAGGCCAACCTGAACACGGAGATTGGCCTGCCCTTGACCCTCCTCCAGCTCGGGCCGGAGCACCAGCGGGTTGTGCTGGAGATGGGCATGTACGGTCTGGGCGAGATCCGCCTCCTCTGCCAGATAGCGCGACCCCAGATGGGCGTGGTCACCAACGTCGGCCCGGTTCACCTGGAGCGCCTGCGCACCCTGGAGGCCATCGCCGAGGCCAAGGCGGAGCTGGTGGAGAGCCTGCCGCCCGACGGCTTGGCCATCCTCAACGCAGACGACCCCCAGGTGGCAGCTATGGCCGAGCGCACCAGCGCCCGCGTCGCCCTCTTCGGCCAATCGCCCCAGTGCTCCGTGCGAGGCACTGTTCTGTCCACCAGCGGCCTGGAGGGCATCTCCTTTCGCCTCACTTGCGACGATGAGTCTGCAGACGTCTCGGCGCCCTTGCCGGGCCGTCACAACCTCTACAACGCCCTGGCAGCGGCCACCGTGGGCCTGTCCGACGGGCTGTCCCTTCAGGAGGTAGCCCGCGCCCTGGCCGCGGCCGACGTCCCCCTGCGCCTGCGAGCCCTCAGCGGCCCTCGCGGCAGCACCATCCTGGACGATGCCTACAATGCCAGCCCCGCCTCCATGCTGGCCGCCCTCGACCTCCTGGCCGAACTTCCCGGTCGTCGCCTGGCCCTTCTGGGCGACATGCTGGAGTTGGGCGCCTTCGAAGAGGAGGGACACCGCCTCGTGGGCGAGCATGCTGCCCGAACCACCCACGTCCTCTACACCCTGGGTGAGCGAGGACGGGTCATCGGCGAGGCTGCCCAGGCGGCCGGCCACCAGGCGGTGCGCTTCCTGGCCTCCAAGCAAGAAGCGGCGGCAGCCATCCGCGAGGCACTGAATGAGAGCGACCACCTGCTGGTCAAGGCCTCGCGGGCCATGGCTCTAGAGACAGTAATCGAGGAACTGACGGGCTGAAATGGTTCGAGCCCTAATACTGGGAGCGATGGCTTTTGTGCTATCGGTGGTAGTGGGGCAACCGCTGGTGGCCTTCCTGCGGCGGCGAGGGCTGGGCAAGGAGATCAGCTCCGACGGCCCGCCATCCCACCTGGCCAAGGCGGGCACACCCACCATGGGGGGAGTGCTCATCTTCGCCATGGCCCTTCCCATCACTCTGGCCGCCAATATAGTGGACCGCCTGTCCATCCTCCTCCCCCTAGGCACGATCGTCGCCGCTGGCCTTCTGGGCCTGGCCGACGACCTGCGCACCATCATCGGTAAGGCCAGAACCGGCCTCAACAAGCGCCTCAAGGTCTTGCTCCTCATTGCCCTGGGCCTGACGGCCGCTCTCGTCCTCTACTTCGCCCTGGACGTACAGGACGTGAAGATCCCCTGGGCTGGCGAGTTCGAGCTGGGCCCTGGATACATACCGCTGGCCCTGCTCATCATCGTCTTCACCACCACCGCCGTGGCCATCACCGACGGTCTGGACGGCCTGGCTGGCGGCACCACCGCCCTGGCCTTCCTGGCCTACGGCGTCATCGCGCTGCTCCAGGAGCAGACGTACCTGGCCACCTTCTGCTTCACCGTCGTGGGAGCAACCGCTGGCTTCCTGTGGTACAACAGCTACCCCGCCCAGGTATTCATGGGCGATACGGGTGCCCTGGCCCTCGGCTCCTCCCTGGCGGTGGTGGCCCTGATGACCGGCCACTGGCTGATCCTCCCCATCATCGGCATCGTCTTCGTCCTGGAGGGATTATCGGACATCATTCAGATCGGCTACTTTCGCCTCACCGGGGGCAGACGCATTTTCAGGATGAGCCCCCTGCATCACCACTTCGAGCTGCTGGGCTGGTCGGAGCCCCAGGTGGTAATGCGATTCTGGCTTCTGGGAATCGTGGGCTCCCTTCTGGGGGTGGCCCTGGCGTCGCAGGTGTAGACGGGACTATGGCAGGCCAGCAGGACTTCAAGGGCAAGCAGGTGACGGTGGTCGGCCTGGGGATCGAAGGGGTGGACATGGTGCGCTTCCTCCATGCCCAGGGCGCCCGCATCACCGTCAGCGACGCCAAGCCCGCCGAAAAGCTTCGGGCCCGACTGGAGCAGATCGCCGACATTCCGGTGCGCCTTTCGCTGGGGGCCAACGACCCCCAGGACCTGCTGGCCGCCGACGCTATCTTCCTCTCCCAGAGCGTGCCCCTCGATCTGGCGGGACTGGCAGAGGCGCGCCAACGAGGCATACCCATCAGCTCGATGTTCAAGCTCTTCCTGGAGCGCTGCCCGGGGCCGGTGGCGGGTATCACTGGCAGCAGCGGCA
>DAOUDQ010000126.1:0-12870 GCA_034431045.1 Dehalococcoidia bacterium
AAGCTTGGCCTATTGGCCGTTATGGCCGGCTCAGGAATACGGGTCCTGCCAGTGAGATGACACCTGTAAGAGGTTGACAAACGACGCCCTTTTCATGGAAGCATAAGATTGTCAGCTGGCGATCAGGGTCCGCAGGCAGCGCGGATTGTCAATCAGGACACGCCGGTGACACGGCCCCTCAAGGCAGTACTCTACCGCTCCCTGGGAAGCGAGGGCTCAAGCGAAGGCGTGAAGCTCGCCAGCTGTATCGATAGCGACCAGCATGAGAAAATATGGTTCGCCCTCGACGGGCAGCTATTTTCGCGCGATGGCGCTGGAATCCAGAATAGTGCCGAGCATACGGTATTGATGACCCAGGGCTAGCCCGCTGCTAAAGCGATTGTCTGGGCTGCTGCGGAAGGGGTGAGACGCTTGGAGCCCTTCGCTATAGTCTGCGATAGTAGCCACGATTTGCCGCCGGACGTAAGCCAGAAGTTGCGTCTTACAGTGGTGCCCTACACTATCAACTTCGGCACGGACAGTAGCCTAGATGACGGTGTGATGACTTTGGAGGAGTTCGCCCAACTCCTGGATCGTTACGAGAAGGGCAAGGGATATCCCACTACGGCGGCGCCTGCCCCTTCTCGCTTCGTGGAGGCTTTCCTGTCCCATGTGAAGCAAGGCCTGTCGCGGATCCTCACTGTCACCATCTCTTCCAAGCTTAGTAAGACATATGATGCCGCCGTCCAAGCCGCGAGCATCGTCAAGGAGCAGTATCCCGACTCAGCCGTCGAGGTGGTGGACTCCCTTAATGTCTCAATGGCGGAGGGTAAGCTTGTTCTGGAGGCGGCTCGTGCGCGCGACCTCGGCTGTCCACTCCAGGAGGCCAAGCGCCTCATGGAGGAGATGAGAGGGCGTCTGCGTATCTTGGCGGCCCTGGATACAACGAAGTACCTAGTGAAGAGCGGACGGGCTGGCCGCTTTCAGCACATGCTCGGCACTGTCCTACGGATCAAACCTCTCATCACGGCCAAGCATGGGGCTACGGCTCTTTACGCCAGAGTGCCAGGGGGCATGGAAAGGGCCATAGACCGCATGGTTGACGAGGTGCAGCGGACGTACAAGTCGGGCGTGGTTTGGGTAGTCGAGGGAATAGCTCCTGACCTCAGAGAGATGCTCATCGGCAGGCTGCGTGAAAGGGTGGGCCTCAAAAGGGAGCAGATCTTGGAGACCAGGATCACGTCCACCTTCATGGTACATCTCGGCAGGCGAGTGGTGGGCGTGGTTTGGGAACAGCAGCCGCAGCCTGCCTAGCGGCCCGGGGGCGATGCAATATCAAGCAGTGTCTTCCTGTTCAACAGCGAATTGCTCGCTGGTAGAGCTGCACTAAGGTCAAGAAATGCGGCATCGATCTTTTGTTTCCGCGAGCGGCCCGCGCTTCTACTAAGCGGGTGGGTCGAGAAAGGAGGGTAGTCGATGGCGCGGTCAGAGGACCAGATATATGGCAGGCTGAGGCTCTTCAACCTGGCGATGGGCACGCTGCATTTGGCTCAGGGCGCAGGGATGCTGTTCCTGAGCAGCGATTTCACGCTCCCTCTCCGGACGACCTTCCTGGATTCTGATCCCCAGAGCGAAGAGATCGTAACGCTGACCAACACTGTGTTCGACCTTCGTTTGGGGCCGCTCGTCGCCGTCTTCTTGCTCATCTCGGCTGCCGCGCATTACCTCCTCGCCTCACCTGCTATCTACCCGTGGTACGTGAAGAACCTCAAGCGGCACATCAACTACGTGCGATGGTACGAGTACGCGCTCAGTTCCTCGGTGATGATCGTGGTGATCGCGATGCTGTCGGGGATGTTCGATCTGCCCAGCCTAGTACTGATCTTCGCGCTGAACGCAACGATGATTTTCTTCGGCCTGATGATGGAGTTGCACAATCAGACGACGGATAAGACGAACTGGACATCTTTCAACCTGGGCGTGTTTGCCGGCATCGTACCGTGGGTGGTCATCTTCTGGTACTTTTCGGGGGCCGTGGCCAACTCCGAGGACGCAGTGCCCAAATTCGTGTATGGGATAATTGCCTCGCTTTTCGTCTTCTTCAACGTCTTCGCCGTGAACATGGTCCTTCAGTATCGAAAGATCGGGCCCTGGAGACACTACCTCTTCGGAGAGCGGATGTACATCCTCCTCAGCCTGTTTGCGAAGTCCGCGTTGGCGTGGCAGGTGTTCAGCGGGACTCTGAGAGGCTGAAGAACCTCCGGGAGTTAGCCCTGTCTTCGGGGGAACCAGGGGAAGAACGCGCTCGTGCTCTCGATGTAGTCTCTGTATTGGGGTTTGGTTTCGATCTGCGTCCGCTCCAGCAGAGCCACGCCGGACACCCTCAGCAGGAGCACCGTCATCAGGATGGGACTGAAGAAAGTCCAGTAGCCGCCCGCCGTGCCGGCGGCAATCACGTAGTAGCCCCACCACAGGGTAGCGTCACCGAAGTAGTTCGGATGGCGGGTATAGGCCCACAGCCCGCTCCGCATTACCTTGCCCTTGTTGGCGGGGTCGCTCTTGAAGCGAGCGAGCTGCCAATCGCCCACTGCCTCAAAGAAAAAGCCGACGCCCCATACTAGCGCTCCGAGCAGGTCAAGAGCGGAAAAATGGTCGGGATCGTCGTTGAACTGCGCTGCCAGGATGGGTGCTGAGATCAGCCAGAGGAGCGCACCCTGCAGCAGGAAAACCTGAAAGAGGCTCGTCCACCAGAACTTCTCTCCGGCCTCCTCTCGCCACTTTCGGTAGCGGTAGTCCTCGCCCTTGCCCCAATTGCGCCAGAGAATGTAGAGCGATAGTCGAAGCCCCCAGATGGCGACGAGAGTCGTGATGAGAACCTTGCGGCCGACGAAACCGTCGGTGGCCACAGAGTACACGGCGGCCAGCAGTACGAAGCCGAGGCCCCAGAAGATGTCCACGATGCTGGCATTCCTGGTGAGGAGGCTAAGGAGCCAAATGGCCACCATGTATACCAGGACAACAAGGACAGAAAGGGCCAGAATCTCAGGCAAATCCATCTCTCAGCGCTTGGGATGTCGATGCTGGGACTCGGCACCCGAGCCGGATTCCAGCTGTCAACAACCGGGCTCGCCTGGGTGACCGCAGCACGCGCTGCGGTTGTAGATCTTCGTCCAGTTGTTGATAAGGAGCCGTCGCACTTTGAGGCCCAGCGGCATGGGAGCCCTGAGGTTTGTAAAGATTGCTTTCAGGTTAGGCATCGCGAGCCACCGCTCGCTCCGGATCGGTCATGGCTCAATTGTAGCGGTGCTCCGCAGCGACGGTCATGTGTTGTCTTGACAACCAGATAGCGCCGGTTTTCTTAGTTCGTCTGGGAGATTATAGCAGATTAGGCTCAGCATGCTCCAGGTAGCAGGCACGTGACAGGTGAGTGAGCTGTGCGGGCGCAAGAGTATCCGCTAGGGCCTGGAGGACCGGGGGGATTCGCGCCCACGACTTCCGGACTAAGAGTCCGGGATCCTTCCGATGAGTGAGCAGCTCAACGGCATCAAGAGGCGCCAGCGGGTATGCGAGATAGCGTGACGGTAGGCCAAGCCAGCCTCGACAACCTGCCTCAGAAGCAGGAGGCCGCCCATCGGCGGCCCTCGCCTTGCATGCGTTGTGACACCTAAGAACCCTTGGAGCGGGAGAGCGGAATCGAACCGCCATCTCCTGCTTGGAAGGCAGGAGCTCTATCGGCTGTCGATCCAGGCCATCCGGGTCTTCCTTACGATATGGGCCCCGCATTGACCACGGGCCTCGCACACCCATATACTGCTGTCATCCTGAAGAGGGGGCCTGCGGCCTCTGCACGAGGAGTTCATCACGCTCAACGAGGCAGCGGCCCTCTCAGGTCTCAGTCACTCCCATCTCCAGTTCTTGGCCCGGAAAGGACGCCTCTGGGCCAGGAAGATGGGAAGGGACTGGTTCACAACCAGAGAGGCCGTTGCCCAATATCTGAGGGACAACGAACTACGGAGTAAAGACCCGTACAAGTACAAACGCGATTGACAGTTCAATGCCTAGGCATTATAGTGTGCCTGGTCTCTGAGGATGGCCAGGCATCGTTGTGCGCGGCAGGTCAGGGCGAGCAATGTACACTTAGCCCTGCCGGAACCTGCGCCGACACGGAGGTAGGCATGAGACGCAAGAAGAGTGCGCTGCCCATCTTGAGTCTGCTATTAGTGATTCTTGTGCTGTTGCTATTGGCGACGGCAGGCCCTGCCATGGCAGGAGCTGTGGCCGAGGGTCTCATCACCTCGGGGGGCGCAATCGAGCAACAGGCGACCCCGATACGTACGGCCACGTTGACTCCTACTCCAACGTCTACACCGGCTCCGCCACAGGTGGCCAGCGTTATCTGGCAGGAACTTGTGGAAGTCGACGCGGGATTTACTGTACCTCTATCAGTCACTGTCAGGGACCAAAACGACGTCCCTATATCAGGCCAAGAGGTGTTGTTCAGGATCGCTTCCCAGCCTGGGGCGGATGGCACCCTCGACGGCCAAAATGAGGTAACCAGGCCGACCGATGCTGATGGTGTGGCCGGCGTCAACTTATTCGCTGGATGGGACGCGGGCATTGTCACCGTCACGGCGACGGCCGGCCCTGTGACCGCTGAATTGACAGTGACTGTAGAAACCGTAGAACCACTGCAGGGGCTTTGCGGTCCTGTCTTTCCGGCGACCTACATTGGTGCCGTGCGCATCGGCGGGGAACTCGCTCCCGATGGCTTGACGGTTAGAGGGTTCATTGGGGAGCTGGAGTGGGGCCGGACAATTACCAAGGATGGCGAGTATGCCTTGGACATTCCCCAGCATCTGCCTGGCGAGCCGCCCTGCTTCCAGGGTGGCGATCTGACCTTCCAGCTGGACGGCCTGATCGCTGACGAGTCTGTCCCCTGGGGCGCCGCGGTGCAGGAGCTCGACCTAACCTTTCACGGTCCGGTGCCAACACCTCAGGCATTGCCGACTCCCTGGTGGGGACCAGAGCCCACGCCAGCGCCACTAGCGACCCCCGTAGCAGTGCTGACGCCTGTACCTTACCCGTACCGCATGCCTCTAGGCATTCCGCTGGCCGGGTCAGGCACCATGGCCGGAGCCGACAATCAGCCCCTACGGGTCTTCGATCTGGCCGCGTTGGCTGGTGTGGCGTTTCTTCTTGGGCTGGGCATTTTCACCATCGCCGGGCCGAAAGGCCTCGATGAGCGATGACCGCTGCTGTGGCGGACAGAGAGGCAGAAGCCAGGTGCGGCTCTACAATCAGGGTCGCTGGTGGATAGTACAGGAGTTCACCGATGAGCGGTGCGCGTAGCTCAGTGCGGCTGCCAAAGGCCTTCGATTCGTGGGAGATGAGCCATGGGTAGTACCCGATTAATAGCCGTCCTGCTCGCAGCCGGGGCAATACTCGTCCCAGTCCTGGTAGTCTTGGTTTGGACACTAGACGTGGGCTCCTCCGAGGCCCAGCAGGGCGCTATGCAGAACTGCCCGCAGGCGGGCAAATGGGCAATATCGGTCTGGAGCGGCGATGACGGCACCGCGACCGACCAGGCCCTGGCCACCTGCGGCGTGGGAGCGGTGGCTGCTGCTTACTGGCTGGATCCGGAAACACAGGAATGGTCTCGCTACTTTCGGGGCCGACCGGAAATCAGCAGTCTTGCGGCGCTCAATGATATGCAGGGGATCATCGCCCTGGGAGGGGCGTGCGAGCCATCGCCACTAGCTACGGGAACGGTCATTCACCGCTATGAGCCACCGGCGACCTTTCCGGACCCTTCCACCCTTCCGACCTGGGATTTGTGCGGGGGGCCATCCATCTCGACGGGACGCGCGGACTCCTACAGATGCGGGGCAACTGACCCGTGCTTCTTAGTCTCCGTAGAACGCGAAGGGACAATTGTAGCCTGCCCTCTCGACCCTCGTGACGAAAGCACCACTTTGTTTGCTCGTGTGGAAGAAGTAAAGACATCCCCAACGCCTGATCTCGGGGAAGAGCGTCCCTGGTTTCTGGTGCTGGATGCGCCAGCTAGCCCAGCTTGCAGGTTCGTGACTGGCGCGACTTTCTTCCTGCCTCGTGGAAGTCAAAGAGCCGATTTTGAATGCTCTGGTTCACCCGACTGGTGCGTCTCCCCGGAGTCGCCAGGTTCAGCAGACCTCATGACTTATTGTTATCCAGGCGTCAGGCCGAACTGGAGCGAAGAACAGATGCGGGCCGTAGAGACCGCTTGCAGCGTTTCTGAGGCTTGGTACTGAGAAGACAAGCAAGCGTGAGACGGGATGCCCAAGACGGTGACCGCTGAGCAGGGGGTGCCGTTCTAGATGGACGTTGCAACGCACGCCTCGAATTCGTCGAAGCCGCGGTCACCAGATTGTGAGGGGCTCGGAAGATGTGGTGGCAGTTTCGAACGGGACCCGAGTTGAGCCGTTGGGGCCTGATAGCCCTGGCGGCCCTCCTAGCGTTCTGCATAGCCGCATGCGAGGGCGAGGAGGAACCGCCCTCGACGCTTGGCCCTTCGCCCAGACTTGGTCCTTCCCCCAGTGAACTGCCCACTGCTACTGCGCCCCCTCTAAGTCCGGTGCCCACTCCGGCTCCGGCTGCCGTGTTCCCCAGCCCAGAGGAGGCCATCGCCGACTTCTATCGCCGATTGCCCTCTCAGGGGGAGTATCTAGGGGATTGCTATCAGGCCTGGCTCGCCAATGACAAGACACCGCTGGGGGAGAATCAGGTCTGTAGTAGATACTGGTTCACCTATGAGATAGTGGAGCCTCAGCCGCCTCCGGCTGGCGATTTATCCATGCGCTTTTATGCAATAGAAGGAGAAGGTAGGCAGAAAGGGGGTTGGCTAGTTCTATATCCCGAAGACGGTGGCTGGGAGGTCTCCCGGTCGAGTATGAGTGGCACCGTCTCTTTCTTGATGGAGCAGGCACCTTGCGAGGCGGGCCTACTGTGGGGTGCGTGTCTAGTGGACTTGGAGAGGTCACCTGAGGCCGCAATGTGGATCAAGCGACAGACCAGTTACTTTGAACAGATGTCAGGCCCTGAAGGATTGGATGCGGCCAAACGCTGGTGCGAAGACTTGTTGGAGGCCGAGGTGCCTTGAAAGACTCTGCTCTCTGCCGCCTCCGGTATGATGGGAGGCGTAGGCGATAGCAGCGTCCGGTTGACCATCATCAAAGGACCAACGTAACTACCATTAGGCCGCCCGAGACGGTATTCAATACCCTTGTTCAGCCGAGGCCAACATTGGCCTAGGTCGAGGCCATTACAACCGCCCTCTGGGCGTTCTAGGCCCGCTAGCGGCACATCGTACGGCTCATCGCACCTCACCGGATGGCTTGTTCGCCAAACGACTTCTTTGGCGCCATCAGCGAGAGCCCTCGCGTTCGTATTGCCAGCCGTCGCGCCTGCGAGTAATATAGGGAGCCATGAGCGGAGTGAGTCGGCGCAAGGCGAGCCAAGGTGGCCGCGATCCGTCGCGCGATTTCCGTGGCATCCGCCAGAAGCTCCCGCCCGAAGCGTTTGCAATCGCCCAAGAGCCCGAGCCCGCACCCACCGACCTGATTCACGACTCAACTTGGGCTGGACTGACAAATCTTCCAGATGATGTCAGTTTGCGAACCAGCGATCACCACGGCGAGCTTCTGCGGAAGGCCTACGACGTATGGGGATACTGGATCGACCAGATTCTGGACATCCAAACCTTGGTGGACGACCCCAGGGAAGATGCCTTGGCCCTTGCCGGTCTGACCGTGACGGACGAATTGCAGGCCTCCACCTACCTAGTGCTCACTGGCTTCTACCGTCAGGCGATCGCCGTGCTCCGTTCGTCACTCGAGGGGCTGTTGGCGGGCGCGTACTTCCGCGCCTTTCCGAACAAAGCCCTATTCGAAGCATGGGCTGACGGCCACAAGCAAGGCCGGCTTTGGGTTAGGCAGATGCGAGAGAAACTAGCGAAAGTGGCGCCTTATTCACTCTTCGAGGGGGAGGCGCATGCGGACTGCCTACTCGGAGAGTCAGGTTGGGCCACGTTCCTCTATGAGATGCTGAGCGGCTTCAGTCACGGGCGGCCCTTCTTTGTTAATCAGTTCGGCGACCGGATTCCCAGCAGCAACGTCGAACTCTGGGGCGGGAGCAACGGGCCCGTGTATGAACCGCGCTCGGTCCGGCTGTGGTCAGCCTCATATTTCGATGTGGCACTGCTGTGCGTCTTGCTCCTTGGGCTGGCCGAACGCCGGCTGGTAGACTTACCGAGGCCGGTCGGGATGCCATACCTCAAGTTCGTGGGCAAGTTGTTCTCCTGGCACTGGGCCCCTAGACCAGTGGCGAAGGCCATGGCCGTCTACCTAGGGTGTCTCTTCTCAAAGGGCCAAGCCTGAAACCATCCACAGTGGGCGCATCGGCCACCCGAACCGCCCGTCCTCCTGCTGGCCAACACGGTTGCCTGGTTTGGGGTGGCAACAGGCTGGCCTTAGCTTCGTCCCTCGCCAGCCGTCGCGCCTGCGAGTAAGATCAGGTGGCATAGAATCCGCGATGCACTAAGCACGCACTCGCTGGTAAAATCCCTCTCGATGCCCCGTTCAAGGAAGGCGACGAGGGCGTGACGATCGTGGAGGTAGCGAGGTAGGGGGCATGACAAGACAGGGGTGACACAACACCGGGGGCAAGGTTACCCTTAATGCAGAAAGGAGCTACCATGAGCGAAAACCGTGGGTTCCACTGCAAGCGCTACATTTCCCGAGCGGCCTTTCGACCGCCAGAGGGCGATTTCCCTCAGGATCCCCCAAGCTACACCGCGATGGTCGATGAGAAAGGTGCCGTTCTCCTCTGCAACAGGATTGAATCTCACGAACATGAGTGGCCAGATGACTACTCGCCTGTAAATCCTAGGAGTCGCTGAATTGATCCAGTGAGCGCCGCCCGAGCTGGAAGTGCGCGGTATGACCATCGACGACACGCTCCCCCTCAAGGAGGGTGGCGAAGGCGTGACGGTGGGTGGAGGTAGCTAGCTGATGCTGAATTACGAAGCAGAGGGGTAAGGGAGTGGTAGAAAGAGATTACTACGAGCCCGTGAAGACGGCTGTGGAGAGCCTGCTCAAAGATAAGGGCAGAGATTTCCACCTCGAAGTCACTGCGACAAGGAAGTTCAGTAACACCATAAAGGAGCGACTAGGACAGAGAGACATAGTGTTCCACTTCCTCAGAGATACTGCCCCCGACATTACCGGTTTCATAAGAGGGGAGTACTCAGCCGAGTTCGTGGTGGCGGAAATCAAAGATCGGCCCCTGAAGCTCGATGACATCTACCAGACACGGAAATACGCAGAACTGCTCGACGCTAAATACGCAGTGCTGGTGTCGACCGCGGAAATCCCCGAAGAGATCAAGAGGCTGTATAAAGCGGTATATGCGCTGCTGGCCTTGCCCGCCTATAAGACCCTAGCCCTTGCAAGGTTTGACAGCGAGAGTAACGCTCTTGTTGAGTGGTTCCCTCGAAATCCCTTTGATGAAGTAAGGTGACACACTCCAAACCCCCGTGAGGGCGGCGAAGGCGTGACGGTGGTGGAGGTAGCGAGATAGGGCGACGCAGCATGGACACGAACAGGCTGCAAGAGCTGAAGAGACTTGTGCTCGACCGGTTGGACCAACACCCAGCTCTGAAGGCCATCTATTCTGACAGTTGGGTAGAGCAGCAATTCAGAGCGGGCCCGACCGACAGGTTCCATCCCGCGGTAAGGATTCTTCTGGGATTTACGCACGGGTCCCGACTAGCGGCCGGCATGGAGAAAGCCTGGCTCGCAGTCACCCAGCAGAAAGAACCCGGGGACATACACAGCCGCCGCTCACGCCTCCATGGCTCGCCTGACCGTTCATGGCAAGAGAACCATAAAGACTGGTGGTCGTGCATCGCCGAGCTCTACCTGGCAGCGTATCTGGTAACGCAAGGTCATAGTGTCCGGCTCTGTAACGGCGGCGGGCCCGACCTAGCCCTTTCAACAGGAGAGGCGGATGCCGTCGGCCATATCGAAGTGCACTCGCCTCGGCAGACCCTGGAGGCTAGAGAACTCGACGACCGGCTCTTCTGGGGATTGCAGGACAAGGAACCCTTTGACCTCTCCCTCACTCCGACACCGTCCTTTGACGATCTGCACCTGACCGGCGCGAGTGCCGCCGCCCTAGCGGAGCAGGTAGCGGAGCTGTACGATACCATCACTGCGGACACCCCTCTGCCTTTGGAGACACGCCTCACCCTTCCCAACGGCAGCGTCGACGTGGAAATCGGCCCCGGCAAAGACGGCCGGACACACTTCCACTCGGGCCCCCTGCCGGGCGGCATGACCTTCGCCAGCGGACTGTTCGAGGACATCATCGACCGCGCAGAAGGCAAGAAGCGACAACTGTTGGCCGCTCCCCGTTGGGCGGTTCTCGCCGTCGAGATTGCATCGTACTACGCCATCCAACTCGAGATTCACTTGCTCAACACGCCACCCGACAGTCCGCACGCCTTCCCCGTCCACCGCCTGCCGGACTACGTTGCCGCCCTCATGATCTACGCTGTCGGCCTAGCTGACCTCAGGCCACTTGCCGCGCTCGCCTCCCCAAACCCTCACTCCCCGTGGGCTCAAGATCCTCCCCTGCTGGAGCTGCTTCGTCTTTTCCCACCGCCCTCCAAGAAGCCATGATCACCGTCCTTTCCTGCGGCATTGATGCCGCCCGTTTCCTCCAGAACCTCATGCAGATCGTGCCCCGTAGATGCAAACAGCAATGAAAGGCTGGCTCCTCATCGAGACCCTCGGCGTCCTGCTGCTGGCCAACGCCATCGTGCGGTTCATGGTGGCCGCAGCTTCTTCCCTTGCCAGCCGTCGCGCGTGCGAGTAGAATGTGGGTGCTAGTACCGGCGCCAAAGGCATAAGAGAGGTTAGATTTCATGGCGAGGCGAGAGCAACAAGAATGGCAAAGTAACCTCGAGGGCGCCAGGGGCATGGCCCACTGGATATCCGTGTACAAGGCCTACAACGCCATCTTCAAGCTGACCGAGTTGGCTCTTCTGCCCCACGGCCTTTCTCTTCCCGAGCTCTATCTCCTGGGTGTCCTCAAGAGCGGCGGCGGAACCTTGACCACCGGCGAGGTAGGGCGAGCCATGGTCAAGGCCAGCCAGACGATAACGGGGCTGGTGGAGAGGGTCTTTGACAGGCGCGACCGCCGCAAGGTCTGGGTCCGCCTTACCGAAAAGGGCGACCGCAAGCTCGAGGAGGCATTCCCTATAGCAAGCCGCCTGGCTGAGGAAAGGGGTGAGCAGCATGGAGGAATCCAACTACTGGAAGAGGCTGGCCAAGAGGCGTCTATCTCGTAGCCGGGTGCTGGCGGGGGCGGCCAGTGTGGGGGCTGGCCTGGCGGCCCTTTCCCTGGTCGGTTGTGAGGAAGAGGCGGAGAAGGCGGCGACCGCTACTCCTATGCCATCGCCGGCGGCGACGCCTACGCCAGCGATTGGGCCCTCGCTCGAATCCACCGACGGTCGCTGGGAGCCAGTGAAGACCAGGGGCGGCATCGGCCGCGGCTTCGGCTGGGACCCCATAGCGCTGGATACCTTCGATCCCCACCAGACCCAGGTCGGGCCCATCGCGGGCACCCACAGCGCTGTCTTCAGTAAGGTGCTGAGGTACGACAACACTCTTAAGGGGATCATCGAGGCCGACCTGGCGGAGGCTATCCCTGAGACGCCTGACAAGCTGACCTACGTCGTCAAGATCCGCCCTGGCGTGCGCTTCCACGACACGGAGAAGATCCGCAACAACTTCCCGCAGCTGGCCGGCCGCCAGCTCACCGCCGAGGACGTTAAATACAGCATCGAGCGCCAACTGAACAAGGAGAGCCCCAAGGCTGGCCTTTACTACCGCATGAGCCAGTGGGAGACGTTGGACAAGATCGAGGTGCTCGATCCCCTAACCATCAAATTCGTGACCAAGCGGCCCACTGCTCCCTTTGTCCACTTCCTGGCCGACACCCACAACTTCATCATCGCCAGGGAGCTGGTGGATCCGGACAAGGATGATATGAACTCCCCGGACAAGATGATAGGCACCGGGCCCTTCATCCTCGATAAGTTTGTGGCCCTACAGGTGGTGCGTTGCCTGCGCAACCCCGACTGGTTCGCCAAGGACGATGAGGCCGACAGGGGTGTACCCGACCGGCCCGTCCTTGATGGCTTTGAGGTCATGTGGACACCCCAGGATGACACCGCCACCGAGCTCGCCTTCAAGTCCAAACAGGTGGACGATACTGGCTACGTCGACCAGAGGAACGTGGACCGGGTGGCTCGCGAGACTGGTTGCGAGATCAACTCCTGCCCCAGCACCGGCTGGATAAACAGCCGCCTGCTGATCAATGACTCTCCAAATGCCACCACCCCCTTCAAGGACCTAAGGTTGCGGCTGGCCATCCACATAGCGGTGGACCGCAACCGTATGGCCCAGCAGCAGTTCCAGCACATGGGTCTCCTTTGCGGGCCGGTGCACCCGGGCATCCAGAACTGGGCTCTTCCCTCTGAGGAGCTGGCCAAGAAGCCCGGCTATCGCTTCACGCCCAGTGAACGGGAGGCGGACCTGGTCGAGGCCAAGCAGATGTGGGAGGCGGCGGGTGGGCTGGATATCGATACCGTTGAAGTCCTCTACGCCGGTATCCCCGACTGGGTGAAGAGCTACTGGCCCCAACTTCAGCGCCAGTTGAAGGAGACGTTGGGCCTGGAGACCAAGGGTCGCATCGATGCC
The DNA here is from genome assembly GCA_034431045.1 of Dehalococcoidia bacterium. GTDB lineage: Bacteria > Chloroflexota > Dehalococcoidia > SM23-28-2 > SM23-28-2 > SM23-28-2. Next base: position 12,780 of record DAOUDQ010000126.1, read on the forward strand.
AGCGGCTACACCGGGATGGCCCAGGGCTTTCTGCAGAAGAGCATCGTCTTCGGCTACGGCTACGACAACGGCTGGATCGACCTGGACGACT
>DAOUDQ010000127.1:0-2217 GCA_034431045.1 Dehalococcoidia bacterium
GCAGTCTCGACCTCGATGGTGCCGATGCGATGGGCGGCTATCTTCATGACCTCGTCGGCCCGGCCACTGAACCAGATATAGCCGTTCTCGTCCATCGAGGCAGCGTCGCCCGTGGAGTAGACGTTGGCGTGAGGGATGCGGCCCCAATAGTCATGCCCGTAGCGCTCCGGCTCACCCCAGAGCGTGGGCGTCAGTCCGGGGAACGGTCGCCTGATGACGAACATGCCCGTCTCGCCGGGCTCGCACGGCTGCCCCTCGGCCGTCATGATGGCAGCCTCGATCCCGGGCAGGGGGATGCCTGCGGAGCCAGGCTTGATTGGCAGCAGCGCAATCCCGTAGGGATTGCCTACCACTGGGCCGCCTGTCTCCGTCGCCCACATGTGGTCGATGACCGGGATGCGATCCTCGAAGACCCCCTTCTGGAACCATTCCCAGGCTGGCGCGTTCAGCACCTCACCGGCGCACACTGCGCGCTCGACCGAGCCCAGATCGAAGCGGTGGGTGACCTCTGCGCCGTAGCGCATCAGCAGCCGCACCAGTGTCGGCGAGGTGAAGATAGCGCTGACCTGGTTCTCCTCGATGATGCGGTAGAAGGTCTCCGGCCCGGGATGGTCAAGGGCCCCCTCGAAGGTAATGGTGGTGCAGCCGAAGAGGAGCGGCGCGTAGACAATGTAGCTGTGCCCGACGATCCAGCCGATGTCTGAGGTGGACCACCAGACATCGCTCGGCTTGAGGCCAAAAACCCAGTCACCCATGCTCCGGATGTGGACCTGATAGCCGCCATGGGTGTGCACGGCCAGCTTGGGCTTGGCTGTCGTCCCTGACGTGGGCAGGATAAAGGACGGCTCGTTGGCCTCTAAAGGCACGTAGCCGGTATCCTGGCCCTCGGCCAGCGCAAGGAAGTCGTCCCACCAGATATCCCGGCCCGCCTGCATGGGCACCGCGGCGCTCGCGCGGCGGAGGACGACCACATGCTCCACGGTCTCGCTCGCGCCTTCCTTGAGCGACGCATCGACAATCTCCTTGAGCTGGATTTCGCGCCCCTTCCGCCACGAGACGTCGGCTGCAAAGACCACCCGAGCTCCCGTCCGCACCACCCGGTCGGCGAGCGCGCTGGCCCCAAACCCGGCGAAGATGACCACATGGATGGCCCCGATGCGGGCGCAGGCAAGCATTATGGCGATCGCTTCGCGGCAGGTGGGCATGTAGATGGCAACGCGGTCGCCCTTCTTGACGCCCAGGCCGCGCAGGGCCGCCGCCGCCTGCTTCACCGCATGCAGCAGTTGAGCATAGGTATAGACCTGCCGCTCGCCCCGCTCGTCTTCGGCAATGAGGGCCGCCTGTCCGCTTCGTCCGTGTTCCACGTGGTAGTCGAGGCAGTTGTAGCACAGGTTGGTCTGGGCGCCGATGAACCACCGGAACGTCGGCGGCGTCCACTCAAATACGCGGTCCCACTTTCGGAACCACGGCAGTTCCTCTGCTGCCCGAGCCCAGAACCCTTCCGGGTCTTCGGTCGCCTCACGCGTGAACCGACCCACCATCGGATTGATGGCTTCCACGGCCTGTGCCACCAGCGAATCAGACTGTACTCTCACGTGTCCTCCTTGCCGCCAAGGGTATCTTGACGTCTGCGCTCTTGATGAGCCCGTTCCCGACGACGTTAAAAGGCCCCTCGACTTTGGGCCGGTTCCCGAGGTCATTGGAGTCTGGGGGGCCTGTATGTTCGAAGAAGTCTCTCGAGGCCATTTCTAGCGCTCCCCTGCTTGTAGACAGATCACGTTACGCGCCTTTGGCCGTCCTCAGCAGGCACCGGCTGCCGCCGATACCCCGGCATTCTCATGGCTCGGCCCTCTCTCGCTTTCTCGCTGCTGGCGAGTCACCGGCTCTCTGGGGCCTATGCCGGGCGGGGTCCCGGCACCTCTCTGCGGGCTCCTGGGTGAACGAGCGGCTTCGCCCTCCTCAGCCTTCTTCTCCGCCGCTCGTCCCCCCTCTCACGCTGAAGGACGGCGAGTACCTCCTCCCCCGGAGGCTCGAAGCGCCCCGGGGCACGCCGGACCTGCTCTCCCTCTTTCAGGTCGAGGGCGGCGCGCGCATACTCCGAGACGCGCTCCACGACGAGGTCCGGGTCGGTGATGCGGCGGTACCCGTACTCCGCGGTGTCGATGTACGCCTCCACATCCTTCGGCGGAAGCGGGCCCCGTCGCCGGAAGAACTCCC
>DAOUDQ010000128.1:0-2442 GCA_034431045.1 Dehalococcoidia bacterium
TATCCTTCGTCGGTGCTCATGGTCGCCATCCCGGCGCGGGTAGCCGGCGTTGCCGAGGTCTACATGGCCACGCCGGCGGCTGCCGACGGCAGCATCTCGCCTCTCAAGCTGGTTGCTGCCGACATCACCGGCGTGGACGGCATTTTTCGGGCGGGCGGCGCTCAGGCCATCGCTGCCCTCGCTTTCGGCAGCGAGAGCATCCCCAGCGTGGACAAGATCTGCGGCCCGGGGAACATCTTCGTGGCCCTGGCCAAGAAGACGGTGCACGGGCTGGTGGGCATCGACGGTATCTTCGGCCCTACGGAGACGCTGGTGGTGGCCGACGACGGCGCCGACCCTGCCCTGTGCGCCGCTGACCTCCTGGCCCAAGCCGAGCACGATGCCCTGGCCAGCCCCATTCTCATCACCACCTCCGACGCCCTGGCCCAGGCGGTGATGCGAGAACTCGAACAGCAGCTGCCGTCGCTGGAGCGGTCGGAGATCGCTGCGGCCGCCCTGGAGGGACAGGGACTCGCCATAGTGGTGGAGACACTGGAGGAGGCGCTGGCCCTGGCCAACGAGTACGCCCCTGAGCACCTATCGCTGGAGGTGAGCGATGGCCAGCGCTATCTGGGCCAGGTGGCTAACGCCGGCTCCGTATTCGTCGGGGGGCTCTCGGCGGAGGCTGTGGGCGACTACACGGCCGGACCCAGCCACGTGATGCCCACCGGCGGCAGCGCTCGCTTTTCCTCGCCTCTGGGGGTGCACGACTTCCTGAAGGTGACCAGCGTCGTATCCCTGGACGAGGGAGCGCTGGCTGAACTGGGGACGGCGGCGGCGGTTATCGCCCGCGCTGAGGGGTTCACCGCCCACGCCCGGGCCATCGAGCGGCGGCTGGAGGGCAGGCGCTGATGTCTGACCCCGCCCGAACGAGGATGGACCCCCTGCGGCGGGTGCGGGCCGAGCTTCTGGACTTGCTCGGCTACGAGCCCATCGAGCCGGTGGACGTGCTGGCCGAGGAGCTGGGTATCCCCGCCGACCAGATCGTGAAGCTGGACGCTAACGAGAATCCCTACGGCCCCACGCCGCGGGTCAAGGAGGCCCTGGCCAATTTCGACCTGTACCACATCTATCCTGACCCGGAGCAGCGGCGGGTGCGTCAGGCCCTGGCCGACTACCTGGGCCTGGACAGTGAGCACATCGTGGTGGGCAACGGCAGCGATGAGCTGCTGGAGCTCATCGCCTGCCTTTTTCTTGCCCCTGGCGACGTCGCCGTCAACTGCGTGCCCACCTTCGGCATGTACGCTTTCGTGTGCCAAATCCGGGGCGCCCGTGTCGTCGAGGTGCCTCGCCGCGAGGACTTCAGCCTGGACCTGGTTGCCGTGCAGGAGGCAGTGAGCAAGGGCGTCAAGGTTATCTTCCTCGCTTCGCCCAACAATCCCAGCGGCAACACTATCTCGGCGGCTGAGCTGGAGGCCGTGCTCTCCACCGGCGTTCTGGTGGTGGTGGACGAGGCCTACGTGGAGTTCGGCGGCCGAAGCTTCGTGAGTCTGGTGCCTGAGCAGGACAATCTCATCGTCCTGCGCACCTTCAGCAAGTGGGCGGGCCTGGCTGGCCTGCGGGCCGGCTACGGCGTCTTCCCCAAGGGCATAGCCGCGCTCATGCGCAAGGTCAAGATGCCCTATAACATGAACGTGGCCGCCCAGGTAGCCGTGCTGGCCTCGCTGGAGGACCGCGAGACGCTACAGCAGCGGGTGCAGGCCATCGTGAGCGAGCGGGAGCGGCTCTTGGGGGAACTGGCGGCTGTGCCCTTCCTGCGAGCATTTCCGTCGAAGGCTAACTTTATCCTCTGCCGCACCCAGGGCATCGAGGCCGACGAGCTCTGGCGCCGCCTGCGCCAGCAGGGCATCTTCGTCCGCCACTTCGATACGCCTGGTGTGAAGGACTGCATCCGCATTACCGTGGGCAAGCCGGAGCACACCGACCGGCTCCTGGCAGCCCTGAGGGAGATAGGAGGGAGCCTTGCCCCCTGAACGAACAGGCAGCGTCCGTCGCGAGACGAAGGAGACGCAGGTGGCGGTGGAGATGAACCTGGACGGCAGCGGCCGCGCCGACATCGCCACCGGCATCGGCATGCTGGACCACCTGCTAGAGCAACTGCCTCGGCACAGCCTATTCGACATAACCATACGAGCCAGCGGTGACATCGAGCGCGATCCCCACCACTTGATCGAGGACGTGGGGATCGGCCTGGGGCGGGCCTTGTCTGAGGCCCTGGGCGAGCGTCGGGGCATCGTGCGCATGGGCCACGCCGTCGTGCCCCTGGACGAGGCCCTGGCCCTGGTGGCGGTGGACCTGAGCGGCAGGGGACACGCGGCGGTGGAGCTGCCTTTTGCCACTGAGCGGATAGGGCAGCTGCCCACGGAGATGCTCGGTCATCACCTGGCCGCGTTTGCCCTGGAA
>DAOUDQ010000129.1:0-6105 GCA_034431045.1 Dehalococcoidia bacterium
CACAGACAATACAGGAGGGATGCATTCATGCCTGGTCCGCTTGAAGGAATCCGCGTCATTGACATGGGTTTCTGGGTCGCTGGCCCTTCCACTGCTGGCATCCTCTGTGACTGGGGCGCGGATGTGGTCAAGATCGAGCCGCCGAACGGCGACCCATTTCGAGGCCTGGCTGCCTCAGTAGTGGGCTGGCCCCTTCCCATCAATCCTCCATTCGAACTGGACAATCGGGGCAAGCGGAGCATCGCCTTGAATCTACAGACAGAGGAGGGGCGCACCATTGCCCGAGCCCTCATTGACAAGGCCGACGTTTTCGTGACCAACGTGCGGCCCAAGGTGCTGGAGACGTCCGGCCTGACGTACGAGAGGCTGCGCGAAACGAATCGAGGGCTGGTCTACTGCCAGGTGACCGGCTACGGCCCCGATGGCCCCGATCGAGACCGAGCGGCCTATGACATCGGTGCATTCTGGTCACGGGGCGGCGTCGCCGCTTCCCTAACGCCGGAGGGGGCAGAGTTGCCTCAGCAGCGCGGCGGCCTGGGCGACCACGTGGCCGGGTGCAGCGCGGCGGGGGCAATTTGCGCCGCCCTTTTGGCCCGCTCACGCACGGGCGAAGGCCAGCGGGTGGCGGTCTCCCTCATCCGGATCGGCATCTACACCATCGGATGGGATATCAACGCGGCGTTGCGTCTCAAGTTCATGGTTCAACCCTACGACCGGCGCCACGCGGTCAACCCCCTCATCGACTGTTACCAGGCGGGCGACGGTCGCTGGTTCTGGATTCTCCTGCTTCAGGCGGATCGCCACTGGCCGGACCTTTGCCGGGCCATTGAGCGCGAAGACCTGCTGGAAGATCCCCGTTTCGCCGAAATTGGCCTTCGCGGCCTCAACGCCCCAGCGCTGGTAGACGAACTGGACAAGGTCTTCGCCACCAAGAGCCTCGATGAGTGGGGCCAAGCCTTCGACAGGGAGAACGTATGGTGGGCGCCTGTGAATTCTATCACCGAGGTGGTGAACGACCCGGCGGCCCGGGAAGCCGGCGCCTTCGTTGATGTGCCCGGGCCGGAGGGGCCGATTCAGGGGGTGGCCACGCCGGCGGACTTCTACGGCACCCCTTGGCAGCCGCGAGGATACGTACCGGAACTGGGTCAGCACACGGAGGAGATTCTGCTGGAGCTGGGCTACGATTGGGACAGGATCGTCGCTCTCAAGGAGGGCGGCGTCATCCCCTAGGCGGGCGAAGAAAGGCCAGAATGCTGACTAGCCCAGGTCTTGGGGTAGCGTTCGGATAAGAAGAACCCATGGCCCTGCATGTTCTGTGGTCGCAGAGCCGCCCCTAACTTCGCCCTAGCCGCTCTCAACGGTGACCCCGGCGGCACAGCCTCCTGGCGCCAGGAAGTTCAGCTTCTCCGCCCCGCTGCTCTCGCAGCCGCCAGCTGCCTGTCCTCGCTCGCTGCTTGTGCGGGGGCTGCCAGCTCATCGCCTTGCCTTTTCACCAACGCTAGAAATGCCTTTACCACCGCGGGATCAAACTGTGTACCAGCACCGCGCTCTACCTCGCTTATGGCTTCCGTCCTGCTCAGGGCCTTCCGGTAGGAACGCTCGTGTGTCATGGCGTCAAACACGTCTGCCACGGCCAAAATGCGCGCCTCCAGGGGGATATCTTCGTGAGCCAGGCCGTCGGGGTAGCCGTTGCCGTCGAAGCGCTCATGGTGATGGCGAACTATTGGTGCCAGCTGTTGTAAGGTCTCGGCCTCGGAGATGATTATCATGGCCCCGACTGGGGCGTGCTGCTTGACCTTTGCGAACTCTTCTTCGGTCAGCTTGCCAGGCTTGTTGAGAATGCGCTCGCTGACAGTGACCTTGCCAAGGTCATGCAGGAGGCCGGCAATCCTGATGCTCCGCACCCGTTCAGGCGAGAGCCCTATTTCCTCAGCGAGGGCTGCGGCCCAGAGGCTGGCGCGTTCCTGGTGTCCACGGATGTATCGGTCCTTGATCTCGGCCGCTGCCCCCACAGCGGCGATAGCGCGCAGGTCCAGCTCTGCAGGAACGTCAGGCAGGCTGACATCCTGGAGAGTCGCGACCAGGGAAGCGGCCGCAGCAGAGAGCACTCTTGGCTGCTTCTCGACCAGGGTCTCGGATAGGGAGGCCAGTGAGATAGCCTGTCCCCGCTCCGTCGCGGCGCGAGCCCTTGCTACCCGCTTAGCGTCGTATAGGGCATCGTCTGCCATCCTAACAAGCTCGTCTGCGGTCGTTGCGTCTTGTGGGAAGGAGGCTACGCCGGCGCTGAGGCCTAGCCATGCGTCAGGGGGGTTGCCCATCTCCTTCAGCCTTGCGGCGATGCGCCTGTTTATGCGGTTGACGACGGCCTGCGCTCTTGATGAGTCGGCATTCGGTAGTATCGCTGCAAATTCGTCGCCGCCGTAGCGGAAGGGGATGTCTGAGCGCCGGAGACCCGAGCGGATGCAGTCGCCAACGAGGCACAGGGCCTCATCGCCCGCCTGGTGGCCGCGAGAGTCGTTATAGTGCTTGAAGTTGTCGACGTCCATCATCACTACGGCGAAGCCCTGCTTGTAGCGCTTCGAGCGCTCTATCTCCTCAGCCAGGCGCTGGTAGAAGTGGGCGTGGTTATAGAGACCGGTGAGGCTATCGGTAATGGCCCTCAGTTCCAGTTCGGCGTGCAGTCTCGCGCGCTCCTCCTCCATCTGCTTGCGCTCGGTGATGTCACGCGAGACGCCAAGAAGCCCCAGGGGCCGGCCATCTGGGTCGCGCAGGAAGGTCATCCTGATCTCGGTCCAGACCGTGGAGCCGTCCTTGCAATACATCTCGGCCTCCAGCGTGCGGAACCGGAACAGGTCGTTCTGCTGTCCCTTTTGCATGGCCATTTCTTCTACGAAAGCCTTCCTGATGGCGTCAAGGGAGGCAGGGGTCATGGTTTCGTTCACCCTGGTGCCCATTACTTCCTCAGCTTTGTAGCCACGCATGCGCTCGACGGAGGGGCTCACGTAGGTATAGTTGAGGTTGGTGTCCATGGTCCAGATGAGGTCTGAGGCATTCTCCGCGAGTAGGCGATAGCGTGCCTCGCTCTCTCGTAGAGCCTCCTCCATCTTCTTGCGCTCGCTGATGTCGCGCGTGACGCCCATAATCCCAATAGGCTTGCCATCTGAGTCGCGGAGGAAAGTGACTTGGATCTCGGTCCAGACGGTGGAGCCGTCCTTGCAATTGAGCTCAAGTTCCACCGTCCGCGACTCGAACGGTTCCGCTGCACGTTGGATATTTTCGGCCAGTGCTTGCGCAAGCATCTGCCTGGCAACCTCAAGGGAGGCAGGAGGCAGGGTCTCTTTGAACGTGCTGGCCATTACTTCCTCAACGCTATAGCCTCGGAGCCGCGTGACAGAGGGACTGACATAGGTATATTTGAAGTTCAGATCCGTGCTCCAGATGACATCTGTTGAGTTCTCGGCGATTAGACGGTAGCGGGCCTCACTCTCTCGTAGGGCCTCCTCCATCTGCTTGCGCTCGGTGACGTCGCGGCCGGTGATCTGGATTCCGGCGTACTGGCCCTCGTCATCGAACAGGGGATAGCCGTTCCATTCCACTGTTCTGATTCCCATGGGTGTGATCTGGCGGTTGACGAACCCCGTTGTTAGCTCTTTGCTTGCTCTCGTCTCTCGGATCACCTGGGCAGTCCGCTCTATGTCGTCGGGATGCAGGGAGGCTCTGGAGTCGGTGCCCAGGAGTTCCTCTCTCGGCTTTCCATAGAATTGGCAGGCGGCGTCGTTGAGGAAGACCCACCTGCCATGCTTGTCCAGCTTGGCAATAATGTCCCCTGTCAGATTGGTGGTGGCGATGTATTCATTGGTGTGGCGGCTGAGCTCCATGGTGTGATGGAGGTTTTCCAGCGTCAGACCCACAGCCAGTCCGATAGGGGCGAGAAGTGTCTTGTCCCCAAGGTCAGAGGCTTTCCGTCCCCCGGCCAGGATCAGCAGGCCGACCAGTTGATCCAAAGACAGCAGGGGGACGTAGGCTACCCGGCTACGCCCGCCGGAGCCAAATTGCCAACCACGGCCCTCACCCGCCGAAGCCACGACAACTTTGCGCTCGTCTATCGCCTGCCTGACCCCCGGCTGCGACCAGGATAGGAGCGCTGCCTCGGCCACTTGCTCAGGGGGAATACCATGTGTGGCGAAGGTGGTCAGCGAACCGTCCTCCTCGTTCCTCCACGCCAGGACGACCTTTTCTGCGCCTAGCAGGTCGGCTACCAACCGGACCGACCTTTCGCATGCCTGAGCGAAATCCTCAGTTGCGCCCAGTTCCATGGCCAGCGTGGTGGGGTAGGCTGCCTCCTTGCGAAGCTTGAAGAAGTAGAAGAAGATGAACTCAATGGTGGCCGTGGCGATGGCGTAGCCCCCTCCTACGGTCATGGCAAGTGTGGTGAGCCAGGGCGTCCCGATGATGAAGTGGTCCATGGGAACGATGAGCGCTATCAGGGAGTAGACGATTAGGCGTGCCCATCGCTTCAGGATGCGCACATCGTGCAGCGGGTCGCGGCGGGAGGTGTAGCTATGACTGGGCTCAGGCATAGGCTCCTCTCCTTGAGCCGCTGGCGTTGGCAGTTCGTGGGCTATCGCTCTTCGCCCTGTTGCTGCCAAGAGTCGAGTTTGCTTTTAGTTCCACTATCTAGGACGCCTACAGGGAAAATCGGTTACAGGTTTTCCCGTCGATTGGGGGATGAACGGGGGTGGCGTAGGGAGCCGGCGTGCAACATAGTGTAGGGCGTCAGCAACTTGCTGTTTGTGTGAGGGGGCGTCGTTGCAGGTGTGGCGTTTCGGTTGCTATTGGACGCGGCGATCATGGGGGAGAGACGTTCGTGTCCTCAAGCAGGCTGGGAGCCCCGGCCCCTTGGTGTTGAGGGCGGAACGTCGGCTGATATATGCTTGCACTAGCCATGCTCTACGTCCTCTACGGCCGCGACGACTTCTCCCTGCGGGAGGAGCTGGCCCGCATCAAGGGCGAGCTGGACTCCGACGGTATGCTTTCTTCCAATACGGACGTGCTCGATGGCCGTGAGGTCAGCCCGGAGCAGCTTATGACCATCTGCGACACGCTGCCCTTCCTCAGCGCTCATCGCCTGGTGGTGGTGGAGGGCCTGCTCAAGCGGTTCGACCGTCCGGAGCGGCCGCGTCGGGGCGCTCGCGGTGCCAGAGGCGAGAGGATGGAAGCTCTGGAGCGCTGGCTGGGCCTGGCCGACTACGCTCAGCGCATGCCGAACACGACCACCCTGGTTCTGGTGGACGTGGAGCTCTCGGCCGATAATCCCCTGTTGAAAGCCCTCAGCTCGGCGGGGCAGGTGCGCGAGTTCCGCCCGCTGCGGCCGGGGGCCATCCTTCAGTGGATCCTGGAGCGAGCGCAGAACCAGGGCATCGACATCTCCCCGGCGGCGGCTCGCCTCCTGGGCGACCTAGTGGGGAACAACCTGTGGGTGCTGGCCAGCGAGCTGGAGAAGCTAGCGGCCTACGCTCAGGGCCGACGCATCGAGGGGGCGGATGTGAGGGCGCTGGTCAGCGAGGCGCGCCAGGTCAACATCTTCGCCATGGTGGACGCCATCGTCGAGAGGCGGGCGGCTGTGGCTCTGCGCCTCTTGCGCCAACTAACGACGGCCGGAGCGGAAGGGGGCTACCTCCTGGCCATGGTGGTTCGCCAGTATCGGCTCATCATCCAGGCCAGAGAGCTGATGACGGCTGGTCTCCCCAGCCAGGAGATCGGCCAGCGCTTGGGGGTCACCTCCGAGTTCGTTCTGCAACGGATTCTCGATCAGGCTCAGCGCTACTCGCTGTCGCGCCTGAAGGCGGCCTATCGGCGGCTGCTGGAGGCTGATGTTGGGGTGAAGCGGGGGCACTACGGCGAGGAGCTGGCCCTGGAGCTGCTGGTGCACGACCTGGCCAGGATATGAGTGAGGCTGCTGGACGCTGCTTTCTCTAGTGCGGCGCCTCTTGGGGGACGACCGGATTGTAGCAGGCCACCATGTGGCCCCGTGAGAGCTCCCTCAGGGGTGGCGCTGGCTCCCGGCGGCAGAGGCTGAGGGCCTTGGGGCAGCGGGGCAGGAAG
>DAOUDQ010000130.1:0-1593 GCA_034431045.1 Dehalococcoidia bacterium
GGGAACGCCCCTAGGCCGGGGTCAGGGTAACCTCGAGCGTGACCTCGCCGGGCGGGGCCTCCCCGATGCTGAAGCTCTGGGTGGCGGTGGTGAACTCGTATGCGCCCAGGGGGTTCTCGAGCACCATCCTGCCGTAGACCACGTGGTCGCCGATGTCTGCTGCTCCCATGGTCTCCTCCAGCGGGTAGGCTGTGCCTAGCACCAGCGTGGCCTCAGGGATCGTGGTCGTCGCCCGGAGAACTCCGTCGTCGTAGAGCTCCAGCACCATGCTCGGCGTTGGGAAGCCGGCCGTGCACACGCCGTTGACCCTGACGACGGCGCCGACGCCCCACTGGCCCTTGATCTCCTCGAAGCCGTAGCCCCCAGGCTTGCCGATGGGCGTGACCTCTATGGAGACCTCGCCCTCGGGGGCGCCCTCCTCCACAGGAGGCTTCGCACGCGCCAGGGCCACGGCTCCGGCCGTCGCGGCCACGCCAAGCGCTAGGGCAGCTACAGCGTGCTCCTTCTTGACCATCTCAACCGATGAATGTTTTATATCCGATGTTTAAAAATATGTGGTGAAGGATATGGTTCGAGGACTCTCCGATAAGGAGCAGGCCGCCCTTATGATGTTGGTGTTCGTCTTGCCCCCGATAATCACCTGGTGCGGCCTGGGGATGCCCACCGACCGGGGCAGCCTGGGGCTGCTGTTATCGTCCATACTCTCTGGAATACTTGTATTTGTCAAGGAGATCCTTGGTGGTCTCCCTCCTCCAGAGGAGACCCCGTCGAATCCTGATGAGGAGGAAAAGGGTTCAGGCATTGCATCCCGGGTTGGTAAGCTGGAGGTGGCGATGGCGGGCGTCCAGAAGGACATCTCCTGGATTAAGGTGCTCGTTGCCCCTACCTTCCTCATCAGCCTCGTCTCCCTGCTGATTCTCATCGCTACGAGCATGCCCCGCTAGGATGGTTTAGAGTAAGCCTTAAATGTACCGCTAGCAAAAACTAAATGCAGCCGGATAGGGTGAGTAATGCGGCGGGGTTTCACAATACCCTGGTCACACCGTAATGCTCGGCGGTAACCGCATAAAATCCGCCCTAGACCCCCGGAATCTGGGGTTTTTCCTTAGCCCCCCTGCTGATCCTGATAGCGTCGAGCCTGAGGTGAGGCATTTTTCGAGCTGATGTGCTTCGTCCCACTTAGAAGCTTCCATACCTCCATCAGCTCCACTTCCTTGGCCTGGCCAGCGACCACGTCGCAGTCGACCCATATCTCGAAGCCGTGCTCCCTCGCGAGCTCGCAGAAGTACTGGTCCTCACCCTTCTCGAAGTGGCCGCTCTCGTCGAGTACCACCTTGAAGAGAGGCTTGGGCAGCCTCTCCGCGGCCTCCCTCTTGATCATCATCGCCCCTGATCCGACGAAGTCGCAGGGCTGGAGGCCCTTCCGGGGGTCTACGAACCTGTAGTTCCTGTGCTCTCCGTGGAAGGCGAAGATCGTCGGCCTCCCAAGCATCGGGTGCCATATCAACGGGGCTGCGGCCACCACGTCCTTGTCGTGTTTGATGAACCTCGGCACCAGGTCGTCCGGAAGCAGCATGTCGTCGTCGACCATCA
>DAOUDQ010000131.1:0-1524 GCA_034431045.1 Dehalococcoidia bacterium
GCACCACCACGAAGTCGCGCAGGTGCTCATAGATCTCGGCCAGGGGGCGAGGGAGCACCTCCCCCAGAGAAGCAAAACTGTTCACCAGGTCCTGGATCACGGGGGCGTCGGCCATGGCGGCCTTCTCGATGCGGAACTGCTCGCTCACTGCTGTCCCCCACCCTCAGAGGTTCTCTTCGCCTCGCTGCAGGGAGGGCCTGGAGGCATTGGCCGCGCTGAGCCAGCCTAGCTGCTGGCTGAGAGCGGCATAGTAGTCGAGGGGCGAACCCAGGCGCAAGAAGCGGGCGAGATGAGGGCTGTGGAACACACGCACCCCTTCGCCCTTGGCTAGCTCCTTGTTCACCTGCCCGTCCACGCTGAGGATGGCCCCCTCACCGCTGGTTACCCGCAACTCAATCACCGCCGAAGAGGGCAGCACCAATGCCCGAGCGATGGCCAGATGAGGAGCCACAGGCATCAACACCAGCTCGTGGGCCTCGGGGTGAAGAACGGGGCCACCCACAGATAGCAGGTAGCCGGTACTACCGGTGGCCGTGGCCACGATCACCGCGTCCCCCCGGTAGTGACCCAAGCGCTTGCCATCGACGGAGGCTTCCACATGTACCGCTCGCCCAGGGGCACCGCGGCCAACCATAATGTCGTTGAGGGCGTGATATCTCCCGCCCTCAGCGGCGGGAGCGCCCGTTGCCTCCAGAAACTCGCCATGGAGCAGTGTGCGTTCCTCGATCCGAAAGCCGCCTTCCAGTATTTGGGGAAGCTTGGCCAGCGCCTCCTCCGCCCTCAGCTCGGCCAGGAAGCCCAGACGGCCCATGTTGATCCCCAGCAGGAGCGTGGAGTGGAGTATAATCAAGCGCGCTGCCCAAAGCATTGTCCCGTCACCGCCAACGCAGATCAGGAGGTCGGTGCCCTCCAGGTTGCGTCGAGCCTCTCCCTCGTCCCAGGCCGAGGTCAGCCAGACCTCGCTCACGTGGGGAGCAAGGGCCATCTTCACCTCCTGCGCCAATGCTTCGGCGGCCGGCCACTGAGGGTGGAAGCAGATGCCCACCTTCCTCACGAGACGCTCCCCCCCTTTCTCCCCACCCCTGGCGGCAGGAGGAGGAAGAAGAACTCCTGGTTGCCGGCCGGCCCTCGCAGGGGAGAAGGCGTCAGGCCAAGGACGCGGAAGCGCTGCTCGACCGCCCAGGCCAGGAAGCGCCCGATGAGGCTAGTCTGGAGCAGAGGGTCGCGAACGACCCCTCCCCTGCCCACCTCCCGCCGGCGGGCCTGGAACTGGGGCTTGAACAAAGCGATGATCTTCCCCCCTGGCTTCAGGAGCCGGGCTATCGCCGGTAGCACCTTCTCCAACCCGATGAACGACACGTCGACCGTAGCCAGGTCCACCTCTTGCGGCAGCGAGCGCAGGTAGCGGACATTCACCCGCTCCATAGGCACCACCCGCCGGTCCTGACGGAGGCGATAATCCAGCTGGCCGTAGCCCACATCCACGGCGTAGACACAACGAGCGCCGTGCTGGAGGAGGCAATC
>DAOUDQ010000132.1:0-2360 GCA_034431045.1 Dehalococcoidia bacterium
AGTGGGACACGGCGTTGGAGGTGCGGCCTCAGGCAGACGCTGGCCACAGGCATCACAGAACTTCCGGCCGAGCGGGTTGGAGCGGCCGCAGCCAGCACACACCAGTTCGGCGGCCAGCGGAGCCCCGCAGTCGCCGCAGAAGCTGGCATCTTCCCGATTATCCCGGCCGCACGATGGACAAAGCACCGTGGTTCGCCCCCGATCCCTGCGTCTCAGAGTAAGGCAATGGTGCGTGAAAATGACCGCGTTGTCAACGTGGCCAGGCAAGGGGAGCACCCCCTACCTACGCGGCCTGCCGGCAGCCCGTTCTCACTTTCCGCTCTAAGCTGTCCGGCCAGCCTGCGGTGCTATCATGAGATCGTGCAGACGAAGCAGCAGATCGGTGAGGGCATCTGGAGAAGTCTTCAGCGCCGGGGCATCGCCGGCTTCGCCAGCGCTGTCGGGCGCATCCCCAATTCCGACGCCCCCGAGACCGGCCTCATCGAGGGGGTGCGCATCATACCCGTAAGCAGCCTGGCCCAGCTCGCCGCCCACCTCTCCGGCGCGCAGACCATCCCCAAGTTCCAGCGGCCCGCCCAACCGCCGGTGGCTGAACACGTGTGGGACGGTCACGGCCACGCCGACGACGACAGAGTGACAAGGAGATGATCATGTCTCTTCCCAAAACAATGAAGGCCGTAGTGGTACACGGCATCGAAGACTACCGGCTGGAGGAAGTGCCGGTGCCGCAGGTTGGCCCTGGCGACGTGCTGGTGCGAGTAAGGGCCACAGGCGTGTGCGCCAGCGACGTAAAGGCCTACTACGGCGCTCGCGTGTGGGGCTCGGAGCAGATCGAGCCCTACATTGAGACGCCGGTGATCCCCGGCCACGAGTTCGTGGGCGAGGTGGTGGCCCTGGGAGAAGGTGCGGAGGAGAAGTACGGCCTGGCCCTGGGCGATCTGGCTGTCTCGGAGCAGATCGTCCCCTGCTGGCAGTGCCGCTTCTGCCAGCGGGGTCAATACTGGATGTGTCAGCGCCACGATATCTACGGCTTCAAACACCGTCGGGCCGAGGGCTCCTGGGCGAACTACATGAAGTTCCCGGCGGGGGCCATCAATCACAAAGTGCCCTCCGAGGTCAAGCCGGAGCACGCGGCGCTGGTGGAACCCCTGGCCTGTGCCATCCACGCCGTCGAGCGGGGCGAAATCCAGTTAGGTGATGTGGTGGTCATCGCCGGTATGGGGCCCATCGGGCTGTGCATGTTACAGGTGGCCCGTCTCAAAAGCCCGGCCCTGCTCATCGCGCTGGACCTGCAGGAGCACCGTTTCCAACTGGCCCGCGAGTTGGGCGCTGACATGGCCCTCAATCCCGCCGAGGAGGATGTCATCCAGCGGGTGCTGGAGCTGACCGATGGCTACGGCTGTGATGTGTACATCGAGGTCACCGGCGCGGAGGCGGGGGTGCTCCAGGGGTTGCAGATGATCCGGAAGCTGGGGACTTTTGTGGAGTTCAGTGTCCACGCTGGCCCAGTGGCGGCGGATTGGTCCATCATTGGCGATCAAAAGGAGCTGAATGTGCACGGTGCGCACCTGGGCCCCTACTGCTATCCCCGCGCCATCCAGTACATTGCCGACGGCACCGTGGTCGCCGACAGGATCGTGACCCACGCCCTGCCGCTGGAGCGTTTCCGAGAGGCCATCGAGTTGGCCCATAGCCAGACGGAGTCGGTGAAGGTGGTGTTGATCCCCTGAAAGGGGGAAGGATGCGTGAGTTACGCTCAACGGATTGTGGAGGCTGCCCGGACTCTGTCGCAGGGTTCATTCGCGGGCTGACCCAGCGGCCAGATCGCCTCGCCGAACTGCGCCAGCACCGACTGGCCGCGCACCTGGCCGACGCCGAGGCTGGCGTGCTAGAATCCATAAAAGCGGACAGCATGAAGGTCGTGATTGAGCCCTCGGCTATCGCCCCTTTGAAGCTGAATGAGCGCTTGCCAGCGCAAGTCGTGTAGGAGGAGAGGCAGCCATGAAGGTCCGCGACATCAAACTGCACCTGCTCCCGGACATCCCCCTCAGCCAGCCCATCGCTCCTGCCTGGAGCCCTGGCAAGCCGTACACCACCGTTAGCTCTTCCTTCGTGGAGGTCCAGACGGACGAGGGCATCACCGGCTATGGGCCGCCCATCGATGAGGGGCTGCTGCGCACGGCCATCGCGCCCTTGCTGATTGGACAAGACCCCTTCGCTGTGGAGCGCAACATCAACGTCCTGCGGATGGCTGGCAGCGGCTGGGGCCTGGAGGTGGCCCTGTGGGACATCATCGGCAAGGCCTGCGGTCAGCCCCTCTACAAGCTCTGGGGAGGCTACAGGGACCGGGTTCGCGCCTA
>DAOUDQ010000133.1:0-2239 GCA_034431045.1 Dehalococcoidia bacterium
CCCGTTTCATGTCCCAGGTCGAGATAGACCGGGCCAAGGAGCTCGATGATAAAACAAACGACCCCTCGGGCGAAGGCTACTTCGAGGCGATGAAGGGCTTGAAGAAGCTGCTGGACGATATCACGGTCTCGCCGCCGGAGCTTAAAGGCGGCTTCTGGTCCGCGCCTGACTGCCCGGCTGATCCGGCGACCATCGTGGGCCTGGTTCTGCAGACCATGAAACAGACGATCAAGGCGATAGGAGCCGCCGGCTCCTTTCGGGACCACCGTTGAAGGCCAGATCCAGCTCGACATGTGGAGCCTCACGGGGAGGACTCCCAGGGAACTCGGGGAGCTCAAGAGACAGGATCCCGTGCTATACGCGTTTCTCGACTCAAGCGTCAGAACCAAGTGGAGGATACTGACCGGTGAGCATAAGAGGTGAGCTCGTCTGGGAAGGCGTCGACGCCTTCCGGGACTATGTGACCCGCATCATGCCTCGAGCCATCGTAGAGTCAGCGGAAGCTGCCTGCGATCGGGCGGGCGACGACGGGGAGGACCGCATGAAAATGCTGGTCGCGGTAGATACGGGTGATCTGCAGAGCACCTGTCGAAAGAAGAGTGGCCGAGAGCCGACCCAGGCCCACACCTTCCACGTCACGTTGATGGCTGGGGGCATGCGGGGAAAACGGGCTGGGAAGCTGGTGGACTACGCGGGCTTCGTCGAACACGGGACGAGCCGGCAGAGGCCTCAGCCATATCTGCGACCGTCGCTCAGATGGGCCGGCCGCCGAATACCGGGCTACTTCTGGGAGGAGCTGAGCAGGAGGGTTGAGACATAGCTGAAGCACCGATAATCACGGGGAAGCTCCGGCTCAAGGACGAGACGGCAGCAGGCCTCGACTCGGCTGAAACAGCGATCTCAGGCAGGATGGCTGGCATCAGCACCGTCGCCGGCGGAATCATCACGGCGCAGTTCAGCCGTAACGTGGTGGGCGCCCTCCAGGACGTGGGGCGTTCCGCCACGGAGTCAGCGGCCACATTCGAGTCAGCCACCGCCCGCATAATGGCGGCCACCGGCCTAACCGGCGCTGAGGCTGAAGCCCTGCGCACGACTTTGGAGGAGGCTGCGAAAACCCTCGGCGTCGAGTTCGGCACCGGGGCGAGCGCTGCGATGGAGGCAATGGAGGCCCTGGTGAAGGCCGGCCTCGAGGGAGAGGACGCGACGAAGGCCCTGGCCGGGGTGCTGCAGCTCGCCACCATCGAGGGAATCAACTCAGCCGACGCCGCTAACATGATGGTGGCCGCCATGGCTCAATACGGGCTTAACGCCGAGGACGCCACCCGAATCGTGGACGGCTTCGTCAAGGCGTCGGCAGCCGGCATCGACACCGCCACCGGCTACGCCCTCGGCCTGGCCAACGTCGGCTCAACCGCCGCACAGATGGGCTTCAGCATGGAAGAAACCCTGGCGGCCCTCGTCCAGATCGACGCCTCTCAGAAGGACGCCGCAAAATCCGGCACCTTCCTGAACAGGGCTCTGCTCAACCTAGTAGAGAAGAGCGATGAGCTCAACCTCACACTCTACAACTCCGACGGCTCCATGAAAAGCCTGGACGACATCATAGGGCAGGTCAGAGACACCCTCGACGGCTTCGGCGGGGACCAGGAGGCCGCCAACGCATGGCTCGGGGAGTTCGACACCCGCGCCCAGAGGGCCATCCTCGCCCTCGCTGGCTACGAGGAATCCATAGGGGAGACGGAAAGCCGGCTTGGAGACATGGCCAGCGCCCAGGACCAGGTCAACATTATCCTCGACACCCACGCCGGGCAGATGTCGATAGTCACGGCGACGAAAGAGAACGCCTCAATAGCCACCGGAGAATTCACGACGAAGATCGCCCTAATGGGCGCGGAGATGACGACAGCCCTCGGACCCATCGGACTACTCGCCGGGGCCCTCGGCCCACCGATGCTGACGGGCACCATGCAGGCCCTCACAACGATGGCCATCCCGAAGCTCATCGGGGCTATCTCAGGCGCTGGAGGCCTTACAGGCGCTTTTGGCAGTGTAGGAGGCATGCTGATGAAGTTCGGCCCTCTAATCGGGGTGTCGGGACCGGTGGGAATAGCGATTCTCGGTATCACAGCCGCCGTCGCTGTTTTTGCAGCTGCCTGGACAAACAACTGGTTCGGCATCCGGGATAAGACGAAGGAGGCCATCGACGCCATCGGCGGCGCCTTCAAGGGCCTTCAGGACT
>DAOUDQ010000134.1:0-2194 GCA_034431045.1 Dehalococcoidia bacterium
GCTCGCGCAGGCCGTCGAAGATGCCCAGCAGGTGAAAGGCCCTGACTGGCAGAACCAGCCGCGCCTCATTGCTCTCACCCACCGTCACGACCACAACCGGATCGCCCTCTTCCGGGCGCCGAGGCATCACTGTACCGTCGCTGATGGTGAAGGTGCGCTCGCTGCCATCATTGGCGGTCACCGTCAGCTCGCCGTCGCTGATGCTCTCCGCCTCGCCGGCCACCACCTCGATGACCACCGTGTTGCCCTGATCGTCCTTGACCCTGAACTGGCCGCCCAGGATGTCGCCGAACTCCACCTCGCCCAGCTCAGCGAAGGGCCCCTTGGGCTCCGGCGGCCGCAGAGGCTCCGGCCTGGCACCCAGGGTGACCTGGAGTGACATCGCCTCGTCGTCCCGCAGCAGGGTCAGGGTCAGCTCGTCGCCGGGCTCCCTGTCCTCGAGGCCCGCCAACAGGTCCCTAATGGTTCGGACATCCTCGCCGTCCATGGCTTTGATGATGTCGCCGCGCTTGACCCCCGCCTTGTGGGCAGGGCTATCGGCGAAGACCTGCTGCACGATAACGCCCTCATCGCCGAACCCGCTGACCATCACCCCCAGCCAGGGGCGCTCCTCGTTCTCTTCGACAAGCGCCCGAGCGGGAGCAGGCGAACGGTCTTCGTCACCGCCGCCGCTGGTCGCCGCCAGGACAGCTACCGTGGCACCCGCCCCCAGGGCGATGCTCAATACGAGCCCGGCTATCGTCACCTTAAGCCATCGACTCATCATCACTCTCCTTCGCGGGCGGTCGCGCCGGATTGATGACTTCCACATTCGATAACGTTTACGGCTTGGCTCAGATTCGGGGCGAAGCCACTCTTGCAAAATTTTTGACCACTTGACAATAAGCACCCCTCTGTGACTTGCCAGGGCAGCAGTGCTCTGCTATACTGCGTGGCGATTACGTTCGGTTGGGAGGGCTCTCGTGGTAGTGGTGAACAGCTTCCCCAAGTGTCAAAAGTGCCAAACCGGTGATCTGGTTCCCTTGTCTGATTTTGGGAGCCAGGGGGCGCCCATCCACTATAAGGCGTGGGCGTGCACTAACCCCACCTGTGGCTTCAACATCAAGATCCGGAATGGCGACCTATACATCGACGAGCCGATTAGCGACGGGGCTCTTCATACCCCCCGCCTTCGCTAACTAGCTGTCGCTTGTTTCCCTGCATCCTCCAAATAGACACAAAGGCCTGGCAGGCCTTCCTTTAGCTTTCTTTTCCCCTATCGACCTCCCCCGGATACTTCATCCGGCAGGCCTCGACCTCGTCACCCCTGACGCACCATCGCCGAACGCTCTAGACCTCGACACCCTGAGCCGC
The DNA here is from genome assembly GCA_034431045.1 of Dehalococcoidia bacterium. GTDB lineage: Bacteria > Chloroflexota > Dehalococcoidia > SM23-28-2 > SM23-28-2 > SM23-28-2. The sequence goes on from DAOUDQ010000134.1 coordinate 1,354, forward strand.
ATTTGCTAGAATAGGAATCCACCGCTTTGGTGGGTTGGAGGAGGTTTGGCGGGGTGTAGCTCAGTCAGGCTAGAGCGCACGGTTCGGGACCGTGAGGTCGGCAGTTCAAATCTGCCCACCCCGACCAGATGGCACACGGTGAACGGGCGCGGCCGAAAGCGTCCCTGAAATTTCCCTCGTCTGACGGTCATATCTCCCCAGGACGAGACAATCTCCCAGCGAGCTGCAGGGATCCGCGCAGGCGGGAACTGACGGCCCTTCGCCGAGGTCAGGTAACTATCTGACCAGATAAGCGTTCTAGATAAATCGGTTGGCCACACCTCGAGGAAAGCTTGGGCAGATGCAGGGGCTTTCTTGAAGGACAGCGTAACGTCCGGGCTGCCCTGGCGTCTTTAAGGGAGATGCGCGACGGCAATCCTGTCCGAGATGCCGTCAGGCAGGACTTGCAAAAGGCTGGAGAAACCTCTAAAATGCGCGGCATTGTGGGGTGATTTGACGAATATGGTGTTCACAGCGGACGACAGGACGAGGCTGTTTCGGCGGCAACGGGCCCAGCAGGCTATCCGGTTGGCCATGCAGGGTCAGTGGCAGGAAGCTGCGGCCGTCAACCAAGCGATCATCGCTGTCTTCCCCAACGATGTCGATGCTTACAATCGGTTGGGGAAGGCCCTGACGGAGCTCGGCCGCTACTCAGAAGCGCGGCAAGCATACGGTAAGGCCCTGGAGATTGACCACCTGAACTCCATCGCCCAGAAGAACCTGGCTCGCCTAGCCACTCTGGGCGAGGGGGCAGCTGTCCAAGCGGAGGGAGGCAAGAAGCTCTCTCCCCAGATGTTCATAT
>DAOUDQ010000135.1:0-3400 GCA_034431045.1 Dehalococcoidia bacterium
GACAGTGGTGGCCACTATCGTCCAGGCACAGCAACTCGGCGTGGGGATGGCCCGAAACCTGCGGGTCCAGGCCAGTGAGACCCGCCGCCGCCGCAGCCAGATAGCCGAGGAGCACGCCCAAACCCTCTCGGTGAAGATGCTGTTCCCGCTGATATTCTTCATCTTCCCAGCCATCATGTTCGTCGTGCTGGGCCCAGCTATCCCGGTCTTCATAGACTTATTCGACTCCCTTCTAGGCTCCTAGTCAGATGCATAATGATGGGGGTGAGGGTGGACTTATCCAAAGATGGCGAGCGGAACAAGGTTGCGGCAAACCGCCCCAAGTTCCGCCAGGCTGGCCTGGAGTATCTCCAGCGAGGCCAGTGGCGTGAGGCCGCGGAGTGCTTCTCCCGTCTCGCCGAGTGGCTACCGGATGACCAGGAGGTCGCCAGCCTCCTCGCCGAAGCCACCTTCAAGCTCTCATTGGAAGGGCAGCAATCCAGGCACAGACGAAGACGGGTGCTGCGGCGGGTGCTGATGGTGCCCCTTATCCTCCTGGCTGTCTTTGCCTTCCTGCTGCTCTTGGGGAAAAGTTACCAGTATAGCCTGAACCAGGCAGAAGCTCGCAGGCGCCAACAGGAGGAGACCCAAACGGCGCTGTCGCTGGAGAGGGCCAGGCAGCACTTGATGGCCGGACAGTATGCGCAAGCCCAGCAGCTGTATGAGCATCTGCTAGGCCAGTATCCTGACCACGAAGAGGCCCAGATGGGCCTGGCGGAGGCCCAAAGGCAGGCGCAGCTGGCCCTGCTCTACTCCCAGGCCCTGGCGGCTGAGAGCCAAGGACAATCGGTACAGGCCCTTGACCGTTGGAGGGCTCTGGAGGAGCTGAACCCGGGCTATAGAGATGTGGCCCAGCGCGTGGCCAGGCTGGAGAGGAGCAAGGCCCTCACCACCCTCTTCGAGAGAGCCGAGCGGAGCTACCAGGAGCAGCAGTGGCAGCAGGCCATACACTTCTACCAGGAACTGCAAAGGGAGGCCCCCCAGTTCGAAATGGAGGAGGTGTCGGCACACCTGTTCCAATGCTATCTCAATGGCGGGCTCGAACTCCTGGCAGGACAGAAGGGGGCCTTGCGCGCCACAGATGTGAGCCAGGCTCAAAACCTCTTTGCCCAGGCTCTAGTGCTAAGGCCCAGAGAACTCAGGGCCGTGGCCGGGCTTGAGCTGGGCCAGTTGCTAACCCAAAGCCGCACCAGGTGTGGCGAGGAGCAATCCTGCTTCCTGGCGGTGCTGGAGGATGAGCACCAGAGAGAAGGGGGCAATGGTAAGGACATGCTGGCCGCGCTGATGGTGCGGATGCATGTGAGCCTGGCACGGGGTCTCGAGGCCGGTGGAAACTCCCAACTGGCCCTCGAGCACTACAACAGGGCGGTCCAGCTTGATGTCGGCGGGAGGGAGGGTGTGCTGGCCCAGGAAGGGCTCTCCCGCCTGATAGCGGGCTTCACCCCCACCCCTGCTCCGACCCCCATACCCACCATTACACCCACCCCAACACCCGCTGGAACGCCAGCCCCCACACCTACGCCGACACCCACCCCCACCCCTACACCCATCCCACTGCCCAAGGCTCAGGTGAACACAGCACTGCTCAATCTTCGAGCCGGCCCGGGCACGGGGTATCGCATTATGGCCGCCTTGCCCAAAGGCTCCCCGGTGATGGTGAGCGGCATCGACCCAAGCGGCTCTTGGGTCAAGGCGTCCACCGATGTGGGTGAAGGCTGGCTTCACATCTCATACCTCACCTTCCCAGGTGGCCGCCCTAAATTGCCAGTAGTGGCCGGTGAGTAGGGGAGACAGAGAGACCCCTACTCGCCACCGAATTTGATTCGCAGGAGAAGAGATATGGATCGAAACCGAATTACTAAGACCCCCTCGCGCTCTGTCGCCTATTTGGACTGGTCGTCATTTCTCAAACCGACTGAGTACACCCAAGTCAAGAGAAGTGTGCAGGAAGCGCTCATAGACCGCGTCGGCGATTTGGATGAATCCAACCCAGCCAAAATACGAGCGCTTATCGAACAGGTCTACGATAAGGCCCTGGCTGAGGGAAGGTTGATCCTCAACCGGACCGAGCGGGCAACCCTCCTCGACCAGATCACAGCCGAGATATTAGGGTACGGCCCCATAGAACCCCTGCTCCATGATGAGACGATCACCGAGGTCATGATCAACGGCCCCCAGGATGTCTACATCGAGCGAGGAGGTAAGATCTCCAAGACTAACCTGCAGTTCGAGAATGAGGCCCACCTCATGAGGATCATCCAACGCATCGTTACCCCCCTGGGCCGCAGACTTGACGAGAGTGCCCCCATGGTGGATGGCCGCCTCCCCGATGGCTCCCGCATCAACGCCATAATCCCTCCCCTCTCCCTTATCGGACCGGTACTCACCGTGCGCAAGTTCGCCAAGGACCCATACACCGCCAGAGACCTGATCGCCTTCGGCACCATAACCGAGAGCGCCACCCAGTTCCTGGAGATATGCGTTAAGGCCCGGCTGAACGCTATCGTCTCCGGCGGAACTGGCACGGGAAAGACGACCCTCCTCAACGTCCTCTCCGGTTTCGTCCCTTTCGATGAGCGGATAGTCACCATCGAGGATGCCAAGGAACTTCAACTGAAACAGGAGCACGTCGTGCCCCTGGAGAAGCGGCCCCCCAACATCGAGGGCAAGGGCGAGATCACAATCCGCCAGCTGGTCATCAACACCCTGCGCATGCGGCCAGATCGCATCATCGTTGGCGAAGTCCGAGGCGGCGAAGCCCTGGACATGCTGCAGGCCATGAACACCGGCCACGATGGGTCCCTTACCACCGTGCACTCCAACAGCCCCAGGGACACCCTGCGCCGACTGGAGACCATGGTGCTTATGGCCGGCCTGGACCTGCCCCTCAAAGCCATCCGGGAACAGGTGGCCTCCGCAGTAGACCTGGTGATTCACTTGAAACGCCTCCGCGATGGGGTGCGCCGGGTTATCCAGATCACAGAGGTGCAGGGCCTGGAAGGCGATACCATAGTTATGCAAGACATCTTCAAGTTCAAACAACAGGGAGTTCATGACGGCCGCATCGTGGGCGACCTGCACCCAACTGGTATCAGACCCAAGTTCAGCGAGAGAATAGAAGAAGCCGGCTTTACACTGCCCTCCAGCCTCTTCGGCCAGATGGCAGCCTTCCCCAGCGGCCTCTCGGCACGAAGAGGGTGAGTGGTGTAGCAAAACAAAGGAGTGGTTTGAGATGCAAAACAGATCCCCTCAAGACCCAGAAAGCCTGGTCGCCGTTGACACACCTCCCAGCGAGGCTGAGCCTTGGCACGGACGCTGCGGCTGGTGCGGAAGCCTCAACCCCGATAGAGCCCTCTACTGT
>DAOUDQ010000136.1:0-1660 GCA_034431045.1 Dehalococcoidia bacterium
CTCCTCCACCGAGCCAGCCAGCCGCAGTGCAGCATCCAGGCGGTAGGTCACCCGAAAGGGCGCCGTCGTGGGGTTGATGAGTCGGCTGACCACGCCCAGCACGTTGCTTCGTCCCGTGGTTAGGTAGTCGAGCTCCAGCTCCAAGCCGCGTAGATCCGTGTGCTGCAGTTCACTTCGCACCCGCACCCCGGCCCAGGGTATCTCCGGCGGCCCCAGAGCCACACTGCGGGGCGGCAACAGTTGATGGTTGAAGGATGTCTCCGTCTGCGCCTTTGTGTCAAAGAAGCCCAGATAGCCCTCTCCGCCCCGGATGAGCGGCCCCAGGCCCCCGTACCAGGGCCTGGCCCAGCACCAGCTGCCGGGCGTCGGAAAGCTGCTCCACAGGTGGTTCATCCCTGCGTGCTCCAACGCGACGACTGTTCCCCTGAATGCTGGAGCCACGACGAAGCGCATCCACCCATTATCGACTTCGATCACCCGCTGGCCCTCACGGCACACCTCAGCAAGCTTCACCCCTTGTTGGGAGCCGAGGGACAGACAGGTGATGGGGAAATCACTGTCCCAGGCAGGTGTCCGGATGCGGACACAACCCTGGGCGATGCCCGGCTGACTGCTGGGAGCACGCACGCGGATTGTGGCCTGCGCCGGCCGGCCCCTGTGGATCTGAGGGAAATGAGTCCTATCCACCTCAACCGACCATTCATCCGGAGCATCAATCTCCATATCCACATCTAGCCTCCGGCTGTGAAAGCTGGTGATTCTCAGCGAGCCCGCGCCCTGGCCATCTAACAACACCAAGGGCTGAGGTGCAGTTTGAACCTCGAAGCTGGGTCGGGGCTCGGGAGGCTGCGTCTCGGCCAGGGGTGCCAGTAGGCGTCTCCAGGCCTCTCGAACAGCCTCCCAACGGCCGGGACCGGCGTAGAGGTAGAAGTCGGGCGCGATGACGTATCCCTCGACAGGAACGCTGACAGCCCTAAGAACGAAATGGGGCTGTTCCCACTCTCCAAAGCGAATCCCCTCCAACTCGGCCCAGAGAAAGCCCACTGTCTGAGCAAAGCGGGTGAAACTGACCCAGCCCTGGGCAAAGTTCTCCACCCCCTGAACGCCCGGTTCGCGCCAGTCGGGGAAGCCTGGCCATCGCTCCACCACCAGGCCCTGCCGCAGGGGTAGGGCGATCTCCCCCACTCGCCACTGGCCGCTTCTGTGGCTCAACAGGAGCTGTATCTTCTGAGGTTCGGAGGAGTTGTTGATAAGTGCATGACGGAGGGCGATCAGGGGCCCAGCCGAGAGGGTCACCATTCGCTCAATGGTCAAACCCGGAAAGGCATCAGTGACCATGCTGACAGTAGCCTTCAGCCGTCCCGTCTCCTCTTCCAGCCGCAGGGGGAATGCTTTCCACTCCATGTCCGAGGGCCAGAATGGGGGACCTGCAACCAGGCTCTGCGCCACCATCTGTCGTCCACTGGCCTTGTGGACGACCTTTATCTGGCCTCCCTCCTTGGCCGAGACCGTCACCCGCAGGCTCTCGTTCTCCAGCAAGGCCTGCTCCCGCGCCAGACAGCCAGCTACGCCGCCAATGCGGGGAACAACGACCTTCATTTCGGCGGGCTTCAGGCTCAGCCCCTCCTCGTCCCCACATATGCTGGGCTGCGCGCGCAGG
>DAOUDQ010000137.1:0-9772 GCA_034431045.1 Dehalococcoidia bacterium
CGGCCCTCTCAAGCCCGCCAAGGTCAAGGCCAAGATCGAAGAGAATGTCCAAGCTGTGCAGAAGCGCCACAGCCCCCTTGGGGTTCTCCGTCGTCCCCAAGTAGTGCGGCACCGCCGCCCACAGGCTGACCGCTGCCAGTCCCTGCCGCCGCCTCTTCCTCCGACAGGGCGTCCGACCGGCGCTCCAGCTCCCCGACGTAGGCAGCGATCTCCGGATTGCTGGCGACTGCCTTGGCCACCTCCCTCTCGAAATCGGCCACGGCCCTCTCAAGCCCGCCAAGGTCAAGGCCAAGATCGAAGAGAATGTCCAAGCTGTGCAGGAGGGCCGCGGCCCCCTTGGGGTTCTCCGTCGTCCCCAAGTAGTGCGGCACCGCCGCCCACAGGCTGGCCGCTGCCAGCCCCTGCCGCCGGCAGGCGTCGTGTATTGTGCCGACAATGCCCGTGGGCCCCTCGTAGCGAGTGGGGGCGATGCCTAGTTGCTCCAGCCTCGCCGCCAGCCCTGGATCCGTGGCGAAGCCGGTCAAAGGCACCGAACGAGAGTGGGGTGTCTCGCTCAGAAACGCGCCGAGCCCCATCACCAGGGTCACACCACACTGCTGGGCGAGCTGAACAGTGGCCTCCGTGAATGCCCGCCACTTTAGGTGGGGCTCGGTGCCAAGCAGAAGGACAAAATCTCGGCTCAGGGCGGGATCTGCCTTGTAGAAGAAGGTGTTGCAGGGCCACTCCAGTTCCCGTTGCCAGTCCGGGGTGAGGTGGATCCTGGGCCGGGTAGTGGTGAAGTCGAAGAACTCCTCGGGGTCGATGCTGGCGAATCTTTCGGCCGACCACCCCTCGATCAGAAGGCGTACCGCCGAGGTCGCTGCCTGACCAGCGTCATTCCACCCGCCAAAGGCCATCACCAGGACCGGGCTACGCAGGGAAGGCAGTTCGGCCACTTCAAGATAGCTCATCTAAGGCACGCCTCGGCATTCATGTTGGCCTCAGCCCAGGTGGGCTCGCCCTCAAGGACAGAGTAGTGCCGCAGCGGCCGGGGACGCAATACCCCTAGTGCCTTTGCGCCCATGTTCCCCACGGAAGACAAGCACGCTTGAACCACATGCCTTCTGAGCCTAAGATTGGCCTATCTGGAGGATCGCCGCATCCCAGCGGTGACGGCGCATGTATGGCCGAGCCTCAAAGAAGACCAACGCGCCCGTTTCTGGAGGGAGCCCACCCCCTGGCCTTCGCCCATCGAGGCGGCGGCAAGCTCTGGCCAGAGAACACGATGGTGGCCTTCCAGGGGGCCGTCCAGCTGGGATGCCGCTACCTGGAGACGGACCTCCGCACCACCAGGGACGGGGTCATGGTCACCATCCACGACGAGACCGTGGATCGCATCAGCGATGGCTCCGGCCCTGTCCGCGCTCTCACCCTGGCTGAACTGAAGCGGCTCGATGCCGGCTACCGTTTCTCCCCCGACGGAGGCCAGACCTTTCCCTTCAGGAGAAAGGGGGTCACAGTACCCACCTTGGCTGAAGTGGCGCAAGCCTTCCCCGATATCTTCCTCAACCTCGACATCAAGCAGAAGGAGCCTCCCATGGTTGAGGCCCTGGTCACCTTCATCGAGGAGCAAGGCGCCCACGATCGCATCCTCGTGGGCTCCTTCCACGATCGAGTGCTGAAGGAGTTTCGGCAACGGACGGGCGGCTGCGTGGCCACCTCCGCCGCCAGTTGGGAGGCGCGCCTGTTCTGGCTGGCCAGCCGTCTGGGCTCCACGCGCTTCCTTCCCCTTCCCTACGATGCTCTCCAAGTCCCGCCCCGCCAGGGTCTCCTTCGCGTGGTGGACCGTCGCTTCGTCCAGGCTGCCCATCGCCTTGGCATCCAGGTGCACGTGTGGACCGTGGACGAGAGCGAGGAGATGCGCCGCCTGCTCGACCTTGGGGTGGACGGCCTCATGTCCGACAGGCCCGATCTCCTGCTCGATGTCCTGAAGGTGGGGGTGAACGTCCAGCCGCCGCCAAACGGAGGTACAGATGACCCCATTGCGGACGAGGCGACTGGGTAGGACAGGCCTGCTGGTCACCGAACTCGGCTTGGGAGCAACGAGCGTGGCTGACGTCCCCGAGGGCGAGGAGACACTGCTCAGGGCTTTCTCCCTGGGCGTTAACTTCGTAGAGACGGGGCAATGCTACAGGGGCAGCGAGTACCTCATTGGGAGAGTGCTCCAGAGATTGGGCCAGAATGGCGGCGGCGTGCACGTGGCAAGCAAGACCCTTAAGCGCTCAAGGCACGGTGCCTTGAGCGATCTGGAGAGAAGCCTTAGCCACCTCGGCCTCCCAAAGGTGGACATCTATCAACTAAACAGTGTGGACGACCAGGCGTGGGAGCAGGTCATGGCCAAGGGTGGGGCCCTGGAAGGGCTCAAGGAGGCGCGGGCGTGCGGGCTTGTGGCCTACATAGGCATTTCCAGCCACACAGTGGAGGTCCTGCGCCGGGCGATAGAGAGCCAGGAGTTTGATACCATTCAGATAAAGTACAGCGCCTTCAACACGGAGGGAGCAGCCCTCATCCGCCTGGCCCACGAGCGGGATATCGGCGTCATCGCCATGAAGCCCCTTGGCGGGTTCGGAATGCTCGGATGGCTGAAATCCTCTCCTCATGCCAGGTTCTTGAGTGCCAGAACGCTCCTCCGCTACGCCCTATCCAACCGATACCTGTCGGTGGTGATCCCAGGAATGCGCTTTCCCTGGGAAGCGGAGGAAAACGTAGCGCTCGCGAGCTCCTACGGCCGCATGACGCCTGCCCAGCGGGAGCGCCTTCGCAGGCGGGCGCAGGCCTTCCTGGCGGAGGCGGCCAGACCAGTGTAGGCCGCCAGCATCAATCGCACTCTCTTGCCGATGCCCCTGTGCTTTCTCTGGCTTGCCTCATAGCCTCGAAGGCACCCTCTATGAGCTTCAGAACAGCGGCCTTTTCCTCTGGAAACCTGTACCCTTCCCAGTCCTGCCTGAATATCGGTGGATTGGCGTAGTGGTCGAAACAGACGTTGGAGGTGACGTCCAGCCCCTCGACCAGGGCGCCGATCTCCGCCAGAACCTCGTAGCGCGACAGTGGTTCAAACTCCCCTGAGGCATACTCGTCCCACAGCGGCGTGCCAGGGACGAGCATAAGGGGCCGCACCCTGATGTAGTGCGGATCGATGGCGTTCAGCACCCTTGCCGTTCCCTGCGCGTGCTGTCGCGACGCGCCCTTGCCTCCCAGGCCGGGCATTACATACTCAGAGAGCTCGAATCCCGCTTCCTTGGCTTTCTTGCCTGCTTCTATCATCTCCTGTGCGGTTGCACCCTTCTTCACCCGCCCTAGCACTTCATCGTCGCCGCTCTCCAGGCCCAGGTGCAGCCTAGTGAGGCCCGCCTCCCTTAGTTTCTTCAGTTCCTCTGGCTTCTTACTTAGAACGGTCTTCGCCCGCCCGTAGGAGGTAACCCGCTCTAGCGATGGAAATACTTGATACAGATAGCCAACTATCTCAATCAAGTCCTCTGTCTTGATCACAATGGCGTTGGAGTCTGCCAGGAACGCCGTCGTCGGCTCGCCCTCGTATCCCTGGAGATGCAGATGGTCTACGCTGGCCCTTAGCTCATCTATATCGCTCTCCACCTCAGCGACCGAGCGAATAGTGTTCTTGCGGGGATAGCCCTTGTAGGCCGGACAGAACGTGCAGTAGTTCCAGGGACACCCCCTCATGACCCTTATGAGCAGGGAATAGGCCTCGCTAGGGGGCCTCATAGGCGGCAATTCATACGGCACGGTACTGCATCTCTCCACGGTTCATTCTAGGGCACCTTTCCACCAACACCATTGTACTTCCTATCGGGCTTCCCTTCACCGCTGCCGTCAGCGAGCCTTGTCACGCTGCCCCGCTCAGCGTCCGCCGCCGGCACCGCCATGCCATTACTTCTATCAGCCCAGAAGGGAGCTAGTCAACCGACCCTCGGGCGCAGGGCCCGTTCCCTCAAGAGCACCCCCGACGCGACCGCTAAATGCTGGCCATCGTCACGAGTTGGAAGATTTAGTGAGAATCCGTCGCAATTTCCGAGAGATTTTGTGGAAATTTTTCGGCTTTCCCCCTTCCGACATCGCTTTCCTGGTGGTAGGCTGGCACTAGGAGCACGCTGGGGCAAAGCGCCCCGCGAGGGCGAGGAGCGGAATTTCCTTGAGGTCATATCCTATCAATCTGGTTGGCCTAGAAGACAGACGCTGCATCGTGGTGGGAGGGGGCGAGGTAGCGCAGCGCAAGGCGGAGTCGCTTCTGGAAGCGGGCGCAGAGCGAGTAGTGGTGATCAGCCCTCGCCTGACTCGTAAGCTAAGGGTGCTCTTGCAAGCGAAGCAGATCGAACACCGCCCTCGAGGTTACCAACAGGGAGACCTGGAGGGCGCTTTTGTTGTCATCGCCGCAACGGACGACCCGAATGTCAATAGAGAGGTGTGGCAGGAGGCCCAGAAGAGGCGCCTTCTGGTCAACGTGGTTGACGATCCCCATCGCTGCAACTTCTTCGTGCCTTCTGTGGTGCGAAGGGGAGACCTGACGGTCAGCATCTGCACTGGAGGGCAAGACCCGGCCCTTTCGGCTCGCCTGCGCCAGGAACTTGAGCCCCGCTTTGGCCGCGAATATGCCCCTTTCCTGGAGATAGCGGGGTCTCTGAGAGATCGCGTCGGCAGAGAGCTTTCAGGCCGGGCCCGCTCTCGCTTCTGGTACGCCCTGGCCGATTCAGAGGTGTTGGCCTTGCTCAAGGAGGGGAAACGACAAGAGGCGGAACGGCTGGCGAACGACATCCTCGCCGCTCACGTCCTGAAGGCTAGAGGCCGCGGGAGGAGGAAAATCCCCTCCTTTCAAGACAGGCAGAGCGAGGCATAACGGCGGAGGAGGGATGTTGAGAGCCAACCGGCACACCTTGCTCATCGGCACGCGCGGTAGCCGACTAGCCAGGGTACAGGCCGAAACAGTGCGAAAGATGCTCTCTTCCCTCCACCCGGATAGGGAGTGGGGGCTGAAAGAGATACGCAGCGAGGGCGATGTCCGGCGGCGGGCCAGCCTTGCCAGCATCCGCGGCCGCGGGGTCTTTGTGAAGGCGCTCGAGGAGAAGCTGCTCGCCGACGAGATCGATCTGGCCGTCCACAGCCTAAAGGACATGCCGACACGACTGGCAACGGGCTTGAAGATAGGGGCTGTCCTTCCCCGCGAGGACGCCAGAGACGCGCTGGTCTCCCGCGGCGGCCCAACCCTCGACGATCTGCCGACAGGGGCCGTCGTCGGCACCGGCAGCGTCCGCAGGCGTGCTCAGCTTCTGGCCTATCGTAGCGATCTGGTGATTCAGGATGTCCGGGGCAACGTCGACACTCGCCTGAGGAAGCTCAACAGCGGAGGCTATGACGCCTTGATTGTGGCTGCGGCGGCGCTCATACGTCTCCAGCGCACCTCGGCCATCAGCCAGTATCTGCCCCTGACGCTCATGCTGCCCGCCGTGGGGCAGGGGGCCCTGGCGGTCGAGTTGAGGGAGGGCGACGAAGAGGTGACAGGGTTGGTCCAGGCGCTGAATCACCTCCCCACCGAGAGAGCCGTGAGTGCCGAGCGGGCCTTTCTCTCCGCTCTAGGCGGTGGCTGCGCTGTGCCCATCGCCGCTCACGCCGCAGTAGGCGATGAGCGGCTGAATCTCCAGGGCATGGTGGCAGACCAAGACGGCGGGAAGGTGATCCGCGACAGCCTCAGCGGTTCTCCTCTGCAGGCCGAAGATATTGGTCGACGCCTGGCAGACAAGATGCTGAGTCAGGGCGCCGCCCAGATTCTACGCGAGGCGGCAAGTGTGCAGTAAGGGTCTCGTCTACCTGGTGGGAGCTGGCCCTGGCGACCCGGGGCTGATCACGGTGAAGGGCTTAGCCTGCCTCCAGAAGGCAGATGTAATCGTCTACGACCGGCTGGTCAGCCCGGCCCTGCTCAGGCAGGCCCCTCGGGGATGCGAGATAATAGATGTGGGGAAGAGCCCCCAGCGACACACCCTCCCTCAGGAGGCGATCAACGCCCTCCTGGTGGAAAAGGCGCTCGCCGGGAAGGTGGTAGTGCGCCTGAAGGGGGGCGATCCCTTCGTATTTGGCCGCGGTGGCGAGGAGGCGGAAGCCCTGGCGGAGGCGGGGGTGCCCTTCGAGGTGGTGCCGGGTGTGACCAGCGCCATCGCCGCCCCGGCCTATGCCGGTATACCTGTCACACATCGCGATCACAGCAGCGCTTTTGCCGTGGTCACCGGCCACGAGGACCCCACCAAGGCCGGTTCCAGCCTCGACTGGCAGAAGCTGGCCACGGGGGTAGGTACCCTGGTCTTCCTTATGGGCGTCGGCAATCTGCCTCGGATCGTGGCCAAGCTGATCGAGCACGGGCGAGACCCCCGCACGCCGGTGGCCGTCGTCCAGCGAGGGACAGAGACCCTCCAGAAGACGGTGACCGGCACCCTGGCCGACATCGCGGAGAAAGCGCGAGAGGCCGATATCAAGCTGCCAGCGGTGACGATCATTGGCGAGGTGGTGCGCTTCCGCCAGAAGTTGCGCTGGTTCGATACAAAGCCCCTCTTCGGCAGGCGGGTCCTGGTCACCCGCTCGCGGGAGCAAGCGAGCGCCCTCTCCCAGCGATTGCGTGAACTGGGGGCAGAGCCACTGGAATACCCCGCCATCGAGATAGCCCCTCCCAAGGATATGACCCCGCTGGATGAGGCCATCGCCAGGCTTCCCACCTACGATTGGCTGATCTTCACCAGCGCCAATGGTGTGCGCGCTCTTGTGGACAGAATGAGCGAAAAGGGAATGGATATACGGGCCTTGGGGGGACCGAAAATCGCCGCCGTCGGCCCGGCCACCGCCCAGGCGCTCCAGGGATACGGCCTCCGGGTCGATTACATGCCCCAGGTCTACACGACCGAGGAGATCGCCGCCGGCCTCGGCGACGTCGCGGGGGAGCGCATCCTTCTCCCCCGTGCCGAGCGAGCGCCCAAACAACTGGCGCAGGCCTTGCGAGGCAAGGGGGCAGTAGTCGATGAAGTCGCCGCCTACCGAACGCTGGCCGTCGGCGCACCGGACGAACTGAAAGCCCTGCTTGAGGACGGGCAGATCGATATCGTCACCTTCACCAGCAGCTCCACAGTGCGGAACCTGGTGCGCATGCTGGACGGCGACATCGAGTGCCTGCGGAGGTCCATCGTGGCCTGTATCGGGCCGGTGACAGCCCGCACCGCCCAGGAGCTGGGCCTGCGTGTGGACGTGGTGGCCAGGCAGCACACCATCGCCGGGCTGGTGGAGGCTATTGTCACTGCTGTGGCTGAGAGAGGGCGAGATGATGAGCACTAGACAGACTGTTAACAGGCTACGAGTCCTCGGGGAGACCAGGGAGGCCGAAGAGATAGCGGCTGCCCTTGTCTACCGCCCCCGCCGCCTGCGGCGGCTCGATAACCTGCGCCGCCTGGTGCGGGAGACCCGCCTCTCCGTCGGCGACCTCATCTACCCCCTGTTCGTCGTTCACGGCCAGGGAATCAAGAAGGAGATCGACTCCATGCCCGGCAGCTACCACTGGTCGCTTGACCTTCTGCCGGCCGAGGCGGAGGAGGTTGCCGGCCTGGGCATCCCAGGGGTGATTCTCTTCGGCATCCCCGCTGTCAAGGACGCCATCGGCAGCGAGAACTTCGACGAGCACGGCATCGTCCAGGAGGCGATCCGAGCCATCAAGAAGGCCGTGCCGGAGCTGGTAGTGATCACCGATGTCTGCATGTGCCAGTACACCGACCACGGCCACTGCGGCATCGTGGAGAACGGCCGCGTGCTCAACGACGAGACGCTGGAGATCCTGGCGCGGGTGGCGGTCTCCCACGCCGCCGCCGGGGCCGACGTGGTGGCCCCCAGCGGGATGATGGACGGCCAGGTGGCCGCCATCCGCTCGGCGCTGGATGCGGCGGGCTTCCCCCAGGTGGCCATCCTGTCCTACGCTGCCAAGTACGCCTCCGCCTTCTACGGCCCCTTCCGCGAGGCGGCTGAGTCGACCCCCCAGTTCGGCGACCGTCAGGGCTATCAAATGGACCCGGCCAATGCCCGCGAGGCCCTGCGGGAGGTGGCCCTGGACATCGAGGAAGGGGCAGATATGGTGATGGTCAAGCCTGCCCTGGCCTACTTGGACATCATCCGCCAGGTGCGCGAGGCCTTCGACCACCCCCTGGCCGCTTTCAGCGTCAGCGGCGAGTACGCCATGGTCAAGGCGGCAGCCCAGCGCGGCTGGGTCGACGAGAGCCGGGTGACTCTCGAGCTTCTCACCGCCATCAAACGGGCGGGGGCCGACGTCATCCTGACCTACTTCGCCAAGGATGCCGCCCGCTGGCTGAGTGAGTAGAGGGAGGATGACGCTGGAATTCCTGCCCCGCCTCGTCTTCTGGGAGACAACAGCAGGGTGCAACCTGCGCTGCATCCACTGCCGCCGCATGGATGTAGCCGACCGGCTCGTGCCGGAGGACCTGACCACCGCCGAATCGAAACAGCTCATCGATCAGATCGTGGCCTTCTGCAATCCTATTCTTATCCTCTCCGGCGGCGAGCCTCTCATCCGGCCCGATATCTTCGACATCGCCGAGCACGCCGTGGCCAAGGGACTGCGCGTCGCCCTGGCGACCAACGGAACCCTCATCGATGAGCCCATGGCCCAGCGCCTCGTGGACGTGGGCATTCGGCGGGTAGCGGTCAGCCTGGACGGGGCCACCGCAGAGACGCACGATCTCTTCCGTGCTATCCCTGGGTCCTACGCTCAGGCCCTGCAGGGAATCGATCGCCTGCGCAGGCAGGGGATGAGCGTGCAGGTCAATACCACCGTGGCCCGCCACAACATCGATGAGCTGCCCCAGATCCTGGGCCTGGCCCTCTCCCTGGGGGCCGATGCCCTCCACATCTTCCTCCTGGTGCCGGTCGGCTGTGGGGTGGAGATCGCCGACGAGCAGATGATCTCCCCCCGCCAGTACGAGGACGTGCTCAACTGGTTCTACGACAGGGATCAGGAAGGGCTGCTGGAGCTGAAGGCGACCTGCGCCCCCCACTACTTCCGCATCGTCCGCCAGCGGATGGCGGCCGAGAAGCGGCAAGCGCCGCCCAGCCAGAAACGTCAGCGAGTCGTTGGAGCGGCTGCCTCCAGCGACCTGCACGCCATGACCAAGGGATGCCTGGCCGGGACCGGGGTCTGCTTCGTCTCCCACAAGGGCGAGGTCTTCCCCTGCGGCTACCTGCCGCTGCCAGCGGGGAGCGTGCGGGAGCAGCCCCTCCAGGAGATCTGGGAAGCGGCGAAGATCTTCAGCGAATTGCGAGACCCTGACCTTCTTCAGGGTAAGTGCGGCCGCTGCGAGTTCAGGCGCATCTGCGGCGGCTGTCGGGCGAGAGCGTACGGCATGAGCGGCAACTATCTGGGCGAAGAGCCCTTCTGCGTCTACGAGCCGCCGCCCTTGCCACAGGCGGCCCGCCTGAGGGAGCGTAGCTGATGCTCAGCGTCTCCCGACTGCTGACCGGCTCGGTCACCCCCGGCGACCTTCTGCGCTACGGCCGCCGCACGTCCGAGGTGCCAGCGCACCTGCTGCACTTCTCCCTGGACAAGAAGCCCATCGTGGTCTGGAACCTGACCCGCCGCTGCAACCTCTACTGCGCTCACTGTTATGCCGACGCCACGGACAAGCCCCAACCAGGGGAGATGACCACGGCCGAGGGCAAGCGGCTAATCGACGACCTGGCC
>DAOUDQ010000138.1:0-2908 GCA_034431045.1 Dehalococcoidia bacterium
TCGTCCGAAAGCGCAGGGTAATGATCTCGTTGGGTTTGAGCGATAGGCGCACCCTGCCATCCTCGACTTCGGCCTGGCCCAAGGGCTCCTCCTTCAGGTTGACCACCTCCACGGCCCCGTAGGGCTCCCCCAGGCGCACCTCGCCCCAGGTCGGCTGGGAAGTGATGTTGTACAAGCGAACGATGATGCCTTGCCCGTTCTCGCTTGCCCTAAGGGCCGAGAGGACGAGGGCACTGGGCCCCATGGAGAGGAGGCTGGCCCTGGGCGCAAGCTGGCCCTTGCCCGCTGTGGTGCTCACGCCGCGCAGGGGGTGGGCGAAGCGATGGGCCTGGACGAAGGCCGACTCCCAGCCGCCGCTGTGGGGAATGAGCGAGTAGTGGAAGACGTGCCTGCCCAGACACTGGGCACCCGGCACAGCGATGGGCGGGCCAGCTTGTCCCCGCCGGTTGGGCAGCCATGGCCGAGCCAGCCAGCCCACGCAGCGCAGCAGGGTCAGGGCGATGATGCCCTGGGAGCCATCGATGACCTCGTACTCTGGAAGGCCGCGGTTGGCCAGTAGAAGGCCGTGCTGGCCGTCATTCACATCCACGAACGATTTCTGAGGATATGTTCCCTGCGGTTGCTCCATCCAGGTGGCGTCCGCTTCCGGCAGGGCTAGCCGCCGAGCCAGCACGCCGAAGTGCTGCTCGCCGTGGCAGAGCTGGCTTCGCAGGCCGGTGGGGAAGTGCACCCGCAGGCGGTGGTCCTCGACTAGGTTATCCACCTCCGTCTCGAAGTCCAGGCGGGGCACGCCCCCATAGATGCTGGCTCGGCTGACAATGCGACAGGTGCGCCGCTGGCGTGAGCGTCCCTCGCCGTCGGCCGTCAGGCCCTTGGGCAGGCTGTAGCCCAAAGCGATCTCCAGGGTGGAGCGGGCGGGGCCATCCTCCACCAGGCGGATGCGAGGCGCGCGGCGAGGCCTGTCTACCAGCTCGTCGTGGGCGGGAGGGCAGTAGTTGTACTCGTCGCCGCAGTCGCCGCCGTCGACGAAGCGGTTGAGGCCATTAAGGGTCACGCCGGAGGCCTTGTCCGTCAGGGTGATGGTGCCATCCTCGGGGTTGACTTCGATGCGGAAGTGTTCGTTCTCTATGACCGGCGTGGGGGACGGCCTTCGCCGGCGAGGCGGCTGGCCATAGACAAGGCGAAAGGTCTTGTATCCGTAGGCAGGGACATCGCGGGCCAGGAAGCCCGCCTCGCCTCGCTCCTGGATGGCGTCAGGCGAGGGCAGACTGTGGCGAAGGGGCTGCAACGGAACCCGCCTGCCATCCTCGTCCTCGACGGCCAGCGGCTGGCGGCCATCCTGCAGGGGAAGGCAGGCGGTGCAAAAATCGCTGCGGGGGCCATTGAGAGGGTTGAAGACCACTACGTGCGTTCCATCCTCCGGGGCGGCCATGTCGGCCATGTAGCCCAGGGCATGGCGGCTGACGGCCTCGGCCAGCCTCTGGCACCGCCGAAAGCGGACGGCCATCTCATCGTGCACCTCGTCGATGCTGCAGCCGCAGATGGAGTCGTGGGCCTGGTTCTGGAGCAGGAGCCTCCAGGCCGTGCCCAGAAGGCCGGCATCGGAGGCGGCTCTGTCATCGCCTTCGCTGCGACGGCGGAGCAGGTTGGCCCAGACGGAGAAGGGCTCGGCCCAGCGCAGGAGTAGGTCTTCGCACTCCTGGTTGCGCTGCTTGATCCACATGCGGGCTGATGTGACCCCAGGCAGGACGAAGGCTCGCTGGCCCGAACGGAACTCTCCCTCGACGCAAGGCCAGGAATGGCTCCTGCCGCCCATCTCCTGGCGAACCGCCTCGATGAACGTGGGCAGGGTGGTGTGCACCAGTTCGGCGTCCTCCAGGTTCTCGTTGGCCCGGGCGATGATGGCTGGAAGGTCAGGCTGGGGCTCCGTGTGGTCGAGGCCGTTCATCAGGAGCAGGTAGCGGGTGCTAGCCCAGGGCTTCAGCGCCTGGCGGATGCCCTGGACAGCGCTTGTTAGGGTCACCCGGTCGGCGGGGAGGGCGTTGGCCAGGCCATAGCCGCAAGGTAAGTAGACGGTGAGGGCCTGGGAACCGTCGGGGGCTCGCCAGAAGAACTCGGAGGCGGGCAAGGAGCCGCCGACCCCCCGCCAGATGACGGCGGCCGAGATGCCGAAGCCGGCCAGGATCGCCGGCAGGTGAGCGATGTGGCCGAAGGAGTCGGGCAGGTAGCCCACCATCATCGGCCGCCCGAACTGGCGAGCGATAGCGATTCCTATCTGAAGGTTGCGGATGATGGATTCGCCGCTCGCCAGGTAGGTGTCAGGGGACACGTACCAGGGCCCCACCAGCAGGCGGCCGGACTGCACCTGGCGGGCGATGTCCTGGCGCCGGTCGGGGCGTATCTCCAGGTAGTCCTCCAGGATGATGCTCTGGCCGTCCAGCATGAAGTGCTTGTAGTCGGGGGCGGTCTCCAGGAGGTGAAGCAGGCGGTCCATCAAGCCGACCAGGCGGGCGCGGAAGGCCGCGAAGGGAAGGTACCATTCGCGGTCCCAGTGGGAGTGGGAGACCACCATCAGCTGCCACTTTTGGGCAGGGGCCATTCTTAGCTCCTGGTGGTCAGGTAGATGGGATTGGTCATCGCCAGCACTACCTCGCCCCGCTCCGGGCGGCCGCGGTAGCCCCGCAGCTCGGCGCGGAGATAGGGCTGGCCGGAAAGCTCCAGCGAGAAGTCGTGGACGAAGTCGTCGCCATCCACCCGTACGATGTCCAGGATGACGCCGTCGCTGACCAGCCACAGCCTGCGGTCGGCGGCCCCCAGGCAGTGGACGCGGAAGGCCAGGCGCTGGCCCTCCCTGACCTCAATGGCATCGCCCATCATCTTCTCGTAGCGGCCGTCGCCGTCGGGGTCC
>DAOUDQ010000139.1:0-8774 GCA_034431045.1 Dehalococcoidia bacterium
GCTGCAAGCTAGTGTCAATTAGGTGAACAGCGCGGGCGGGAGAAGTCAGGTAGCCCAATTCGCATATCGTCCGCGACCTCGACCCCTCCACTGAGATGGGAAAAGGCCCTGGGCTAATATAGACTAGCTACCAACCCAGGACCCAAAGGTGGCACTCTCACCAAGGAAAGCACTACCAGAGGCAGTATACCACAGGCAGCAAATGCAAAAATGCTGCTAATGCGCGGAGCAGGGTTTCCACGCATAGTTAAGGATCTCATCTTGCCAATCACGATCCATTTGGCCGCTCTTGTCCACCCTGCGCCAGCCGCTGGCTTCATCCCCCAAGCCTTCACAGTCTGTTACGAGAGGCTGGTCGTTCTACACAAGGCCCACTTGACAAAAGCCCTCTTCTGTAGAACAATTGTTTGCGCTGAGAGCCGCTGTCTGGCTTACTGTTCTGGGCTAATCTGTGTAGGACAGACCAGTCCGTTGGGGCGTCATGCCTGACTTTACTGGCATTAGGAGCGCCTTGCTGGAGTTCGCGGCGAGCCCCACATCGTCCGCGGCGTTGCCGGCTGTCCTCGGCCTCAACCCGGTTCCTGCGCCCAGCGATGTGCTCCACGACCGGACGCAGCCGATATCCGCCGCGCTGTCCGCCGTTGCTGAGGGCCTGTACCGAGTCGGCGCTGTCGACACGGACATGGGCTCCGCTGGTTTTTACGTTGTGCCACTCCGCGAGTGGGGGGCCCGCTCCGCCGACCGGGATCGGGCGCGCCGGCGTGTGGCGAAGGCGCTGGTAGAGCACGCACCGTATAGTGATCGCCGTTGGCTCATCGTCTTAGTCGGCGGTCTGGACCACGATATCGAGCTCGTGCTCCCGCGGGTACGCGAGGAGAAGCGCGGCGTGGCCACGGTTCGGGCCCTGGTTCAGGCTGACGATCCGACCTACTTCCACCTCAAGTTGCTGGAAGACCTGACCCTAGCTCCTGGCATGTCCTTGCAGGAGATCAGCCGCAAATGGAACGAAGCCTTCAGCGTCGAGCGGGTCACTAAACGCTTCTACCTCGAGTTCCGCGAGCTGCGCAACCGCATTGCCGATGAGCTGGTGCGCCTGAACGGGGACATCCCGGCCATTGCGAGTCCAGACCGGCGCGTTGATGTCGACCGGTTCGTCACTAGGCAGCTTGGCCGGCTGCTATTCCTCTGGTTCCTCCAGGCCAAGCGCTGGCTCGATAGGGATCTGCGCTTCTTCCAGGATCTCTTCGAGCGTCACTGTCGAGGTTCTGACGGCCGCAACTTCTTCCGCGACCTGCTCGTGCCGCTGTTCTTCGACGCGCTGGCCTTGCCCGTAGGCTCGAAGGGACGGGCGGTGGCCAACGAACTCTTCGGCGCGGTCCCTTACCTCAACGGTGGCCTGTTCCTGCAGACGCCGTACGAGGTCGAGTTGTTCGGGGAAGACCGTGAGCACGTCGACATCGACGTGCCGAATGAGCTCTTTGATCGCCGGCTCCACCGCGACGGCGCTCCCACCGTGCTGGGGGTGCTCAGCAACTATCGCTTCACCACCCGCGAGTCCACACCGGACGACATGTCGGTCGACCCTGATCCTGAGCTGTTGGGCAAGGTCTTTGAGAACCTAAACGAAGACCGCGAGCGCCATAACACCGGCACCTACTACACTCCCCGCGAAATCGTGCAGTTCATGTGCCGAGAGGCGCTGGATGGGTACCTCCAGGACGCTGCTGGCGTCGACCGCTCGCTGCTGGAGCGGCTGCGGGCGGCTGCGCTTGAGGACGAGCCGCCGGAGCAGCGCTTGGGAGACGCCGAGCGCGAACGGCTCGAGAAAGCCCTGGACGCGGTGAAGATCTGCGACCCCGCTGTCGGCTCTGGCGCGTTCTTGGTGGGAGCAATGCACGACATCGTCCTCCTCAGGAGAGGCATTGCCCACAGCTCTACCCCCTTCCGCGACCCGGAGTCAGCCGAAGTGGCGAGCTGGAAGAGGCACATCATCAGCAACAACCTTTACGGGGTGGACATCAGCCCGGAGGCGATCGAGATCTGCCAGCTGAGGCTCTGGCTCTCGCTGGTGCTGGAGGAAGAAGAACCCGAGCCGCTCCCCAACCTCGACTTCCGCATCGTCGGCGGCGACAGCCTGATTGACCGGGCGGGCGACATCGCCTTCGAGGACAGCATCCCGCGCCCAGCGCTTCAGCTAGACCTGGACACCCACGAACGCCTCGAACGCCTGCGCAAGAGCATCGCTGCCCTCCGGGACGAGTTCGCCCAGGAGACCGACCCCCGGCGGGCCCGCAGGCTTCGGCGTGATATCCGGGAGCGGCAGCTAGACGTCGTGCGCGTCCAGCTTGATCGGCACATCGATAGGGCCAAAGCCGAGGTCGCCGCTAAGACAGCCAAGAGGAACGAGGCCGAGCGACTGGCCGCCTCCGAGCGCACGTTGAAGCAGCACATCAGCGCCGTTAAGCAAGCGTGGGCCAAGGTCACAGAGCTAGAAGCACTGCTCGATGGCCTCAAGGAGGACGCCCCCTATCGCAGGCTTTTCCTTTGGCCGGTGGAGTTCCCGGAGGTGTTCGCTGAGGACGGCGGCGGGTTCGATGTTGTGCTGGCCAACCCACCCTATGTTCGCCAGGAGAAGCTCTCGCCGATGGACCAGATGGCCTACGAGCGGGCGTTTTCCGAGGTCTACGCCGGGACCGCGGACATACTTGTGTACTTCTACGCCCGCGCCATCCAGATTCTGCGGGACAGCGGCCATCTCTCGTTCATAACAAGCAATAAGTACATGAGAGCTGCCTACGGTGCCGCCATCCGTGAGCATCTGCCCAAGTCTCTGCAGGTGTCCAGAGTTATCGATTTTGGGGATCTGCCAGTGTTCGATGCCGCATCGTATCCGACGGTATTGGTCGGGCAGCAGGTCAGCGAGCCAGACAGCGCAGGCTCACTGTCAGTTGTCGACCTGACCTGGCCGATCCGGCGGACCCTGGCAGACGCTGGCCGACCGGCTACAGTCCTGACTGTGCGGGAGACCCTTGAGGACTTGGAGGCCTTGCTGGACGCCGTGGCCGTTCGAGACTATCCGCAGGTGCTCCTGCGCGGGTCCGGATGGATCCTGGAGGCCCCAACGCTGGGCCGGCTCTTCGATCGTCTCATGGATCAGGGGACGCCGCTGGGTGAGTTCGTGCAGGGGCGGATGTACCGCGGAGTCGTGACCGGTCTCAACGAGGCGTTCGTCATCGACGAGGGGAAGCGAACGGAACTGGTGGCCACCGAGCCGCGCAGCGCCGAGGTCATCAAGCCCTGGCTGCGAGGCCGAGATATCAAGCGCTGGCGGCCCGAGTGGGCCGGGCTGTACCTCATCTTCACGCGGCGGGCAACGGACATCGACCGCTACAAGGCCGTTCGAGAGCACTTGGAGCAGTTCCGTCACCCGCGCTACGACGCTGCCGGCCGGTTGTTGACGAAGGGCCTCGAGCCACGAGGAGGAGACAGCTACCGGAAGCCGGGGGACTACCAGTGGTTCGAGATCCAGGACAGCACCGCCTACTACCAGGAATTTGAGCGGCCGAAGGTGATCTGGCCC
This sequence comes from Dehalococcoidia bacterium, assembly GCA_034431045.1. GTDB lineage: Bacteria > Chloroflexota > Dehalococcoidia > SM23-28-2 > SM23-28-2 > SM23-28-2. Next base: position 3,581 of record DAOUDQ010000139.1, read on the forward strand.
AGAAACATTCCACCATGGGAGTGCCGCTTCGCCTGGGACGAGACAGGAGCCTACGTGAATGACAAGGCCTACGTACTTCCGGGCGCCAGCAACGAGCTTTGTGGCTTCCTAAACTCGCCGACCTCACTCTGGCTTCTGGACAAGCTCACAACGAAACTCCGAGGCGGATACCTGGAGCTGAAGTCTGATGACGTAGTCGGCCGCCTGCCAGTGCCCAAGGAGATGCCCGCTACGGGCGAGGGGTCTGACGACTCGCTGCACAGGAACGTCGCAGCCGCGCTCGAGCTATCAACCGCCGAAGCAGAGATGATCTGGCAGTGGTATACCCAACGTCAGGTCTACCGGGCTCAGGCAGACCTGGCCTCAGATGATGAGGAAGCCGAGGATGAGTGACCAGTGGCTGGCTCACGTTGTGAACGCTCTTGCGGCGAGGCAGATGAACGAAGACAATACGGTGACGCCGATTGACGTCGGCCCTGCGCAAGGAGGTTTGTCATGGCCACAACGCTAGCGATAGACGATCTCATCCGTGACATCGAAAGTGGGGGATACATCCTGCCCGAGTTCCAGCGTGGGTACGTCTGGACTGCTACCCAGGTACGGGAGTACGTTTCCAGCCTTTACCGGCGCTACCCCACTGGTAGCTTCCTCATCTGGAACACGCCCAACCCCGGCCTTGTCCGAGGCACTCCCGCTGGTGACACGAAGACCTTTCAACTAATCCTAGACGGCCAGCAACGGCTCACTAGCATCTACGTTATCGTGACCGGCGAATGCCCTCCTTTCTACGAGGGCGAGTCCCTCTACTATAACCTCCACTTCAATGTCAAAACGGAGGAGTTCTCGTACTACAAGAAGAGCATCATGAAGGACAACTGGGAGTGGGTACCGGTGACCCCCTTCATGCAACACGGACTTGGAGCGTATCTACAGACTGGCGGTCCTCTGCCGGCGGAGCAACGAGACTTCTTGATGAACTTCCACGACGTGCTGCATCAGCTCGACACCATCAAGTCGTATTCCTACTACCTAGACGTGCTGAACGAGCGGGAAATGGACGAAGCGGTGCGCATCTTCAATTTCGTCAACTCGAAGGGCACGCGACTGAGCAAGTCTGACCTCGCGCTCTCCCACATTTGCGCCCTCTGGCCGGAAGCGCGCAGGGAGATGCGGCAGGCCCAGGAGGAGTTCAAGGACGAGGGGTTCGACCTAGGTCTCGACTTCTACATCCGCTGCACTTCGTGCGCGGCCACGGAGTCCGGCCGCTACGAGCCCCTCTATCGCACCCCGGTAGAGGACATCAAGTCCGCCTGGGGACGAACAAGGAAGGCGCTGGAGTACCTTTTCAACGTCCTGCGCTTCGACGCCTTCATCGATTCGGACGCTAATCTGGCAACGGATATGGCCCTAGTGCCGCTGGTGGTCTATCTCGCCAACGACTCCGGGAAGTTCCGCAACGACGTTGAAAAGCGCAGCTTCCTCCACTGGATGTACGCGGCGCTGATGTGGGCACGCTACAGCGGCAGCACTGAAACGAAGCTTCAGGAAGACCTCGAGGCACTGAAGTCAGACGACCCGCTGGCCCAGCTTCGCCAGAACATCATCGCCGAGCGCGGTCGCATCCAGGTTGAGGCTCAGGATCTCGAGGGGCGCACCGTGCACAGCCCGTTCATGACCCTCTGCTACGTGGCAGCACGAGCCGCAGGCGCCGTCGACTGGTTCACTGGGCTGCCTCTTTACAGGAAGCTGATCGGCAAGAGCAGCGGGCTGGTGTACCATCACATCTTCCCCCAGGGCCTCCTATACAAGAGCGGCTACGACAGCAAGGTTCGCACCGATGTCAACACAGTGAACGAGATTGCGAACCTTGCCTTTCTTACGACCGAGGCCAACCTGAAGATTAGCGATGCTGCTCCGGCGAAGTACCTGCCAAAGGTTCTGGAGGCGTACCCGGACGCTCTCGCGCAGCAGCAGGTCCCTACCAACACCGCCTTGTGGGAGCTGAAGCGCTATGAGGACTTCCTCGCCGAGCGTCGCCAGCGGTTGGCGGACGCCATCAACGGATTCATGGATAGCTTGCTGGCTGAGCGTAAGGAGCCCCAGTTCACCATCGCCGACTACATCGCAGCTGGGGAGAGTGAAACGGTGGAGTTCAAGAGCTCTCTTCGATGGGACTATCGGCTGAACCAGGTGAACAAGGATCTGGAGAAGATCGTCGCTCGGTGTGTGGCTGGCTTCATGAATCTCAAGGGTGGTACTCTCGTCATAGGCGTGAGCGACGAGGGCCAGATATTGGGCCTGGAAGCTGGCTTCGCCACCCTAGGTACCAGGAAGGACAAGGATGGGTGGGAGCAGGCTCTACGCAACGTGCTCAACACGTACTTGTCGAAGGAGGTAGCCGCACTCGTCGACGTGACATTCGCCGAGGCTGAGGGCAAGACGGTGGCCGTCGTGCATGCTGATCCGGTTCTCAAGCCAGTGTACCTCACTGATAACAACATAGCCGAGCTCTACGTGCGATCGGGTAACACCACGCAGCAGCTGGATGTGAAACAGGCCACCGAGTACATCAAGCAGCGGTTCCCAGCGGTGGCGTAAGAGATGTCCTCACAAATTCCACCAGAACAGGAGACCCCCGGGCTCGCCGATCCAGCTTTCGTCGTTCGGCACGTCGCAAACGAGCCCGTCACCGGCTCCATGGAGCGCGAACTGCTGCGCGCTCTCGAGCGTGTCCGACCCCGAGAGGTACGCATCGCCACCGCCTACCTCACCCCGGACGGCATGCTGAAGCTACGGCGGCCGCTGGAAGAGGCATCTGGCGTGAAGCTCCTCCTCGGCGAGCGGCCGTTCCTGACGCCCCGCGGTCCGAGGGACATTCTTGTCAGCCCGGACAGCGCTGAGCTAGCGGGGCCTTCAGAGGCCATCGATTGGTATCAGTTCCTTGAGGGCGACTACCCGTGGCTCCTGATGACTCACGAGCAGCGCAAAGAGGCGCTGGAGGCGGGCCTGCAGCCGGATCTTGACAAGGCCTTCAACCTCCGAGCGTGGGAGAAGGTGCGCAAGCTAGTGGACTTCCTTAACCAGGATGGAGTGGAAGTGCGGCGGTTCTTGGCGGATCAGGCGGGGAAGGTGCCAGAGGGCAAAGTCCTGTCGCACGAGACAGCGTCTCGAGTGCACCTGCACGCCAAGGCCTACCTCTTCTCCGGCGACAGCCGCGCCTACGCCGCTGTCGGCAGCAGCAATCTCACCAAGGGCGGCCTAAATGAGAACGTCGAACTCAACTTGACCACCGAGGATCCTGCTACCGCTGGTCGGCTGGTCGATTGGTTCGAGGAGAAGTGGGCTCAGGGCCAGGACTGCAGACAGGAGTTCATCCATCTGCTCGGGCAGTGCGTACTGTTCGGCAGGCGCTTCACCCCCTGGCAGGTCTTTATCAAGGCACTGCATGCGGCCTATGGTCGGTTCTTGGACTTCGGCCTGGGTGGGGAACTCGCCGACCAGCTGGCAGTCTTCCAGCAAGAGGCGGTGGCCCGGTGTGTCCAGCTCGTGAATCGCCACTGGGGAGCGATGCTCTGCGACTCGGTCGGTCTGGGCAAGACGCATGAAGGGCTGGGCATCCTGGCCGAGTTCGAACGTCAACGTCAGGGAAAGACTAAGGCCCTGGTCATCTGTCCGGCCCAGCTGGAGAGCAATTGGTCCACGGACAAGTTCCAGAGCTACGGCGTCTTCGGTGAGACGGTCACGATGGAGAAGCTCCGTCAACTAGCAGACATCGACGAACTGGAGGACGGCCTTGAGAAGGCCAGGCGGCAGCGCTTGCTTAGACGCCTCCAAGACTTTGACATCATACTGGTCGACGAATCCCACAACTTCCGCAATCACGAGGCGAAGCAATACAAGGCCCTCATGAAAGTCATTCGGGAAGGCGCCAAGCCCGACAAGAGGGTTGTCCTTGTCACGGCGACGCCTATTAACAATACCATTTGGGACCTCTACCATCAGTTGCGGCTGATCACCCGAGGAGACGACACTTGGTACGCAGGGCGTGGTCCCATCGCCAATCTGCGCACCGTCTTCCAGCAAGTCGACAAGGGCGGCGGCGGATCTGGGCTACTGGACACGATGATACTGACCCTGGTTCGCCGCACCCGGCACGACATTCGCGCACGCCAAGAGGCGGGCGAGCCTATGACTGTGGGCGACCAGCCTCTCAACTTCCCCATCCACGAGATCCCGGAGGCGATCACCTACAGCCTGGAACAGTTGTACCAGGGAGTCTATAGCGAAGTGGTTGATGCCATCGAGAATCTCACCTTCGCCGTCTACAAGCTCGAAGAGTACGGCGTCGATACAGGAGAGCGTGACACTGAGAGTCGAATAAGACAGCGGAACGAAACCCTTATTGGCATCATGCGCACCATCTTCCTCAAGCGGATGGAGAGCTCAGTCGCCGCTCTGACCAACACGGTCCGCTCGCAAGTCAACTATCTAGATACCTTCCTTTCTCGGCTTGCCGATGGTCGAGTCCTCACGCCAAGACTAGCTCAGAGGCTACGCGTCGCCCTCGGCGGCAGCCTTACGGACGACGCTCTTGAGGCGGAGGATGTGGATTCACAGGCTGCTGAGCTGCTGGCCCGTATGCCAACCGCCCCGCCCGATGCTGAGGAGCTCGCCGACTTGAGAAAGGATGTGGAAGCGGATCGCGATACGCTTCGGGACCTCCTCCACAAACTTGAAAGGCTCGCTAGGGAATCAGGGCCCGAGGGGGCTCCGAAGCTGGCAAGGCTGCGAGAGGTTCTTGAATCGCTCCCCACCCAGGACGAGCACGGCGTTCCCACCAAGGTCGTCGTGTTCACCAACTACCGTGACACGGCGAACTACATTTTCCGAAGCCTCGGCGGTCCCGAGGATGCGGATTTTGACAAGGTGCTTCGCTGTCGGAGCAACCTGGCCGATCAGTGCTGGATGTCGAAACTCAGCGGCAGGGATTCCAAGGCCCGTCGTGCTGAAGTGCTGACCCGCTTTGCGCCGCTCGCGGCGTGCCGGGACATGGAGCCGCTGGACGACCCAATTCTGCTGGAAAAGGTGGAACCGTACCGCGAGCAAAGCATCGAGCTATTGATCTGCACGGATGTCCTTAGCGAGGGCCAGAACCTGCAGGACGCGCAATACGTCATCAACTACGATCTTCACT
>DAOUDQ010000140.1:0-4123 GCA_034431045.1 Dehalococcoidia bacterium
CGCCGGAGAAGCCCTCGTTGACGTAGCGCTCGGAGAAGGAGCGGTCCATCTCCAGGAGGGCCATCTTTTCGAAGAGCTGCTTGCGGAACTCGGTGACCGAGGGTTCCTCGCCCTTGCTGGCCTTGACCGCCATGCGCAGGAAGTGACGCACCTTCACCCCGGGAATCTCCACAGGGTATTGGAAGGCCAGGAACATCCCGCGGCGGGCCCGCTCGTCGGGGGGCAGGGAAAGGACGTCCTCCCCCTTGAGCAGCACCCGCCCCTGGGTTACCTGAAAGCGGGGGTGGCCCATCAGAGTGTGAGCGAGGGTGGTCTTGCCGGAGCCGTTGGGCCCCATGAGGGCGTGCACCTCCCCCCGCTCAACGGTCAGGTTGACCCCTTTGAGGATCTCCTTGCCCTCTACACTCACATGGAGGTCTTCGATGACGAACAGTGACTGAGACATTTCTGCAGAGGAATATTAGAATATTTTACTGTGTAAACCTGCCACCCGCTATTTTAGCACAGCCCTATCGTTGTTTCAACCGTCTAGCCCCCTGTTTGCCCAAGAGGAAATCGCCGATATAATAGACGGACGAAATGCGAAGCGGTCAGGATAGCTTGCACGACCTGGAGAAATCCCTTCATCAGAGCCTCCTGATCACCTCGGTGGACCACGTCCTGAACTGGGCCCGCAGGTCTTCCCTCTGGCCAGTCACCTTCGGTTTGGCCTGCTGCGCCATCGAGATGATCGCCACCACCAGCCCCCGCTATGACATCGCCCGCTTCGGCGCCGAGGTCTTCCGCCCTTCGCCCCGCCAGGCCGACTTGATGATCGTGTCGGGCACCGTGACCTGGAAGATGGCGCCGGTAGTGCGGCGACTCTACCTGCAGATGGCCGAGCCCAAGTGGGTGATCTCCATGGGGAGCTGCGCCAACATAGGCGGGCCCTTCGCCTATGGTTACAGCGTGCTGCCCGGCGTCAGGTTGGTCATCCCCGTCGACGTATACGTACCCGGCTGCCCGCCCCGGCCGGAGTCACTGCTCCAAGGGTTGATGCTTCTTCAGCAGAAGATCGACCGCATGAGCATCAGCGGCGAGCGAGAGCGGGAGGAGCCCAGCGGCGACTTCTCCAAGTACCTGCCGCCGGACGACCCCCTGCGCAAGGAGCTGGAATCCCTCTTCCCGCCCTTCCTGCCAGACGAGCGCTCGCCTGAGCCAGAGAGGTTAGCAGGATAGTGTACGGTCTGGGCATCGTCAAGGGCATGTTGATGACGCTGAGGCACCTGTTCCGGCGGCCTTTCACCATTCAGTACCCCGAGGAGGTGCGCCACGTGCCGCCGCGGGCTCGCACCAATCTCCTCTGGTTCGACGAGCGCTGCACCGGCTGTAGTACCTGCGCCCAAGCCTGCCCCGACGGCTGCATCCTGGTGGCCACCAGCCCTCGCGACGACGGCAGCCTGAACAAGGACCGCTACGAGATCGACTTCCGCCTCTGCATGTTCTGCGGGCTGTGCGTGGAGGCCTGCCCCTACGAGGCCATCCAGTCGGGCGGGCCCTTCGACGATGCCGTCTACGTCTTCGACGATATGTACAGGGACAAGCACGCTCTGACCCGTATGGCCCGGGCCTACCTGGAGAGCCACGATTACACCTATCCCAATGGCAAGAAGGCCCCCAGGCCGGGTCAGCTAGTGGCGGTGAAGTGAGAAAGAGAAGTGGCTACCATCATCGTCGACGACAATCCAATACAGGCGCGCGAGGGGGCACCTCTATTGGAAGCCCTGCGCAAGGCGGGCATCTACGTCCCCAGCCTCTGCTACCTGGAGAAGCTGCCCCCCTACGGCGGCTGCCGCATGTGCCTGGTGGAGATCGAGAGGGTGCGCGGCCTCCAGCTATCGTGCACCAGCCGGGTCAGCGACGGCATGATCGTGCGCACCGACACCCCCCAGGTGGTGGAGGCCCGGCGAGCGGTCCTCTCCCTCATCCTGGCGAATCACTCCGACCGCTGCCTCACCTGCCATCGGGTGCTGAAGTGCAGGCCGGGCGACACCTGCCTGCGGGACAACCTGGTCACCCATCGCTGCGTCACCTGCTCTAGGAACTACCGCTGCGACCTCCAGACCGCCTGCGATATCGTGGGCATGGCTGGCTACGAGCCCTGGCTGGACGAGGCCCGCTCCTACTACCTGAGCGAGCCGCCGCAGGCCGATAGGGCCAACCCCTTCCTGGAGTTCGACCCCCAGATGTGCATCCTCTGTACCCGCTGCGTCAGGGCCTGCGATGAGATTCGCCACACGGGAGCCATAACCCTAGCCGACCGCGGCTGGGACACACATATCGCCTTCGGCGCCGGTGGCGCCGCCCATGAATCCAACTGTGACTTCTGCGGCGCCTGCATCAACGTTTGCCCTACGGCTACCCTCATGGAGAAGCCCAACAAGTGGGCGGCCAGCCAGATCGAGGGCTGGGTGCCCACCGCCTGCGCCTACTGCAGCGTCGGCTGCACTATCAGCCTGGGCGTGAAGAGGGGGCGAGCCGTCATCGTGCGGCCGGAGCCCTCCAATCCGGTCAGCGACGACCAGCTCTGTATCCGCGGCCGCTTCCACTACGACGCGGTCAGGGATGACGACCGCCTAGGCCAACCCCTGCTGCGCCGGGACAGCGAGCTAGCCGCCGCTTCCCGGAGCCAGGCCCTGGAGTTGGCCGCAGCGCGGCTGGCGGCCATCAGGGAGCAGCACGGACCAGAGGCCATCGCCTTCCTGGGCTCGCCCTTCGCCACCAATGAGGAGAACTACCTGCTCCAGAAGCTGGCCCGAGCGGTAGTCGGGAGCAACAACGTGGGCTCCAGCGGCGGCGCGGTGATGGACGCAGTGGCCCAATCCCTGCGCCGCGCCTTCGCCACGGAGGTGCTGCCCGCCGACATCACTGCCCTGGCCAAGGCCAAAACGATCCTGGTAGTGGCAGACGACCTGGAGTCCAGCCACAACATGGCCTGCCTGCGAGTGAAGGATGCGGTGGTGGGCAACGGCGCCCGCCTGGTCGTGGTCACGCCCCGCTGGGGCGAGCTGTGCGACTTCGCCCAGGTCTGGCTGCGGCCCAATCCCGGCGAGGAGGCCCACGTCCTGGCAGCCCTGGCCCGCGCCCTGTTGCAGGACGAAAAGCTGGTGGCCTCTCTTGGCGATCCCCCTCCGGCGGGGCTAGAGGATGTGGCCAAGGCTTCCCTGCCCGCCCTGAGCCACGACCTGGCCGACCTCGTGGGCCGGGCGGCCCTCACCCTGGCCGACGCCGCCAAGCAGCTGCCCGGCGACGGGCGCATCGCTATCGTCTACGCCGTCCCCCACCTGGGAGCACAGGCAGCAGGGGCGGTGACGGCGGCCGTGGCCAACCTGGCCATCCTCTGCTGCGGGCCAGAGGAGGCACCGCGGTCGCTGTTCGTCCTGCCGTCGGAGGTGAACGTCTGGGGCCTGCAGGACATGGGCGTGACACCCGGCCTGCTGCCCGGGTATCGGCCCGTAGAGGATGAGGGGGCGCGCCAGGAGTTCGCGACGGCCTGGAGCGCCAGCCCGCCATCGGCGGCGGGGCTAGGCTTCCGGGAAGCCCTGGCCGCCATCCAGGAAGGGCGCATTAAGGCGATGGTAGTGCTGGGTGACAACCCCCTGTTCGTCGCGCCCGACAAGGCCTGGGTGAAGAGCTGCCTCTCGTCCCTGGACTTCCTGCTGGTCATCGATAGCCTGCTCTCGGACACAGCCCGCCTAGCGCAGGTGATCCTGCCCGACGTGGGCGTCTTCGGCAAGGACGGCACCTACACCAGCGCCGACCGTCGCATTCTCCGCCTGCGGGGCGCCGTCGCCCCTATCGGCCAGGCGCGTCCTGCCTGGCGAATCCTGGCCGAGCTTGGCGCTGCCCTAGCCCAACGCCTGGGCGTGGACGGCAGCACCTGGGACTACGCTAGCCCTGCCCAGATCATGGACGAGATAGCCAGCCTGGTGCCCCTCTATCGCCAGGCTCGCTACAGCGAGCTAGAATCGGGGGCCCAGCAGGCCTTCGCGGGTCTCCAGCCCCAGGCCGCTGTCCTCCAGCCCCTTGCTCTGGAGCCGACGGGTGCCGGGGAGGGCCTGGTAGTCACCAGCAGCCAGATCGG
>DAOUDQ010000141.1:0-2163 GCA_034431045.1 Dehalococcoidia bacterium
AGCGCCTGATCAGGATGGACGAAGAGCTCATACCCCATCTGCTCCCCCGTGTAGCCGGTACGGGCGATGATCAAATCCAGGGCGCATATCTGGGCCTCAATGAGTTCCGATCGCTGAATCAGTGCCAGGCGTCGCTTGAGGCCATGTTCCTCAGCCAGGCCCTGCAATATGGCCAGCGAGCTGGGCCCCTGCAACGCCAGGTCAATCCTCCGGTCGGACCCTGCGCTGGGGTCCTTCAGGTTCCGCAGCAGGGCTGGCCGCTCAACACGCAGGTCAGGCCGCTGGCGATCAATCAGCACCTCCCCCTCATTGACTGCATTCAGCCAGGCCCAATCCTTCTCCTCGTTGACCGCGTTCACCACCATCAGGTACAGCTCTGGCCCCCGCCGGTAGAGCATGACATCATCCAGCACACGACCATCGGGGTCCAGCAGGTAGCCGTACTGCGATCTGCCATCCTCCAGCCAGCGGATGTAGTTGGTGCTTACGACGTCCAGGAAAGAGGTGGCGTTTGGCCCGGCGATCTCGATGACGCCCATGTGACCCACGTCGAAGAGGGCTGCCGCCTCCCTCACGGTCCGATGCTCCTCCAGCACGCTGGTGTACCAGACCGGCATCTCCCAGCCGGCGAAGGGCACCATCCTTGCTCCCAGGTGACGATGCGCCTCGTACAGGGACGTGCGCCTGAGGGCTGTCTCCTGATGATTATGCTCCTTCCAGGTGAACTCCGGCCGCTCTACGTTGGGCCGTACAGAGGTCAGACTGTGCTGACCCACGAAGTAGGGCTTGTTCAGGTGAAAGAGATCGGCATGTCCTGACCGATAGAGCTGCAGGCCGGTGGGACGGTCTTCCCCATAGGTCGAATGGCCCTCCTGGGACCGCAACGCCCGCCACCCAGCCCGACCAGCTCCTACGGCCCCTCTCCCTCGCAGCTCCTCCCACACATCGGCCACCTGTCCAGGGCTTACCAGGCAGAGGAACTCTCTCTCCGCCAGCCGGGCCACCAGCGTGTCCACGTTGCCTATCGGGGTCTCGAAAAACCGGCCAACGGGCATTTCCTGTTGGGCCAGCAACTTCGCAGCCCTCGGTCCCCTCAGGGCCAGGGCTACCAGTTGCGCGTCGAGAGGCTTGTCGGCCAGGTCTTCCACAACCGCCGGCCCCTGCACCTTGCGGAAGAGGTCCTGCGTGTCGAAGAGCACATAGCCGTCGGCTAGGCCCCGCAGCCAGGCCTTCAACCGCTCATGGTTGGCTGGATTGGTGACGAGCAGGTACCGCTCCCGCTCCCCTGCCTCATTGGCCAGGCGAAGCACCACCACATCAGCCATAAGGTCTCCCTCTTTGTCCAGTACGTAAGAGCGAGCCACCTCCCCTGCCCTCAGTCCCATGACATCGGCAGTGAGCACTTCGTCGAGGAAAGGCTGAGCCCGGAGGCGGTTGCGTACCAGAAGCAGGCCGCCGTCGGTGAGATCCAGAAGAAGGGCGGAGGTAGAGGCTGCAGCCAATCCGCTGTCCACCTCGTCAGTGGAAATCAAGCGGAGCATAGGAAGGGGGAGTTGATCGGTGGGGCGGTCCGTCTTCCTGTCGCCCTGGTAGAAGTGGAAGGGGTAGCCGCGCCGCGTGGTGGCTTGCCCCGCCAGCTCGCCCGCCAACTCATCCACCTCCCGTTTGGTCTGCTCCAGCAGGTCCAGCGCCACCTTGCCCCGGGGCAGACGCCCCGTGATCCCCTCATAGTAAAAGGGGTGGATGTGATTCAGCACCCGGGCGATGATGGCCGCCAGACGGTCTATTTGACCCTCACTGATCCCCCGCTGAGTGATCCACGGAGTGCCCAGGCGGATGCCCCTGGCGTCGGCGGCCGAGGTATCGCCGGGGATAGTGTTCTTATTACACACGATGCCGCACAGGTCTAGGATGCGGGCCGCAATCTCGCCCATGAGTGGGTAGCCGCTGAGTGTGTCAATGGCCCTGAGGGCCACCAGCAGCAGGTGCGTGTCGGTGCCACCGTAGGCCAGGGTCAGCCCTTCCCCGTCAAGCGCTTGGGCGAAGTAGCGGGCGTTGCGGACGATGCGCTGCTGTAAAGCGCGGAACTGGGGAGATTTGGCGATCTGGAAAGCTACGGCCATAGCCGCGAACTTCTGCACATGGGGCCCGCCCTGCTCGCCG
>DAOUDQ010000142.1:0-4255 GCA_034431045.1 Dehalococcoidia bacterium
CATCCGGGGCATTCCCCACCTGGACATCCTGGGCCCCGCTCCTTCCTTCGTGCCGAAGATGCGGGGTCGCCACCGCTGGCAGATCCTCCTGCGGGGCGACGACCCCGCCGAGCTTCTGCGCGAGTTCTCCTTCCCTCAGGGCTGGACAATAGACATAGACCCCGTTAGCCTCCTATGAGGCCTCAATCCGCCGGAAGCGCCCTGCCTGCCGGCAGGGGCGACAGTAGGCATACTATGTCCTAAAATAGTAGCGATTGCTCGAGGAGGTCTTGCCTTGGCGGTTCTGCCCATGACGGTGCTGGGTGATGCTGTCCTCCGCCAGAGGGCCAAGCGGGTGCCACAGGTGGACGGTTCCATCCAGCGCCTGGTTGAGGACATGATCGACACCATGCGGGACGCCGGCGGCGTGGGCCTGGCGGCGCCTCAGGTGGGCGTCCCTCTGCGGGTGGTGGTCATCGGCATGCCTGGGGAGGAGGTCATCACTCTCATAAACCCCGAGATCGTCAAGCGCTCGGGCGAGCGGACAGTGACCGAGGGCTGTCTATCCGTCCCCGGCTACTGCGCGGAGATTAGCCGTTCGGTGAGCGTGACCGCCAAGGGGCGCGATCTTCAGGGCCGCCAGGTGCGCATCAAGGCCAAGGACGATCTCCTGGCCCAGGCCCTGGAACACGAGATGGATCACATCAACGGTGTCCTCTACATCGACCATCTGGAAAGCCTGGACGAGCTAAGAAAGACGGCGCCAGAGCCGGAAGAGGAGGTGTCCGCTGAGCTGTAGGGCCGGCGGCTTGTTGTCAGAGGTGGAAGCAGATAGCTTAGGGATCGATTCTCAGACCAGGGCCGTCCTCGCTGCGGTTGCTTCTTTTCTCGATTCTCAGAGCTCGGAGGCATATGTGGTGGGCGGCTTCCTGCGAGACGCGCTGCTTGGGCGGGAAAGCCACGACGTGGACCTGGCGGTGGCTGCCGACCCATTGTCGCTGGGCCGCCAACTGGCCGATGTCCTGGCGGGCCACTTCGTCCGCCTGCACGAGGAGCACAAGGCCGCCCGCATCGTCCTCCCCGCTGGCGGGGCCATCCGCAGCCTCGACCTCCTGCCCCTTCGCCTGGAGATAGAGGCCGACCTGGCGCAGCGCGATCTGACCATCAACGCCATGGCCGTCCCCGTCGGGGGGTTGGTGGGTGAGCGACAACCATCCATCATTGACCCCTGCGGCGGCAGGCGAGACTTGGCCGAAGGGACCGTGCGGATGGTGCGGCCAGAGGCCTTTCGCGCTGACCCCCTGCGCCTGCTGCGAGCGGTGCGCCTGTGTGCCGAGCTTGGCTTCACCCTCGACCCTCAGACAGCGGCTGTCATGGCCGAAAACGCATCTCTCCTTTCCCAGGCGGCCCCGGAGCGCCAGCGGGACGAGCTGATGCGCATCCTGGCCACGCCGCGGGCGGCCCCAGGCCTGCGCCTGGTCGATAAGCTGGGCCTTCTCGACCCCCTCTTGCCGGAGGTGGCCGCCACCAAGGGCGAGGAGCAGCCCAAGGAGCACCATTGGGACGTCTTCGACCACAGCCTGGAGACGGTGGCTGCCCTGGACGCCCTCCTAGGTTCCGAGAAGCCTGCCGATGGGCGCTGGGCTCGTCTGTGGCGACAGCTATGGGGGAAAATGGAGGAGTTTCCGGCGGTTCGGGAGCATTTCCAGGAAGAGGTTTCCCAGGGCCATACCCGGGCGGCCCTTCTCAAGCTGGCCGCTCTCCTGCACGACATCGCTAAGCCCGAGACCAGAACCATCGACGACAACGGCCGCATGCGCTTCTTCGGTCATGCCCAGGCGGGGGCTCTGAGGGCAGCGGCCGTGGCCAGACGCCTGCGCTTCAGCGGTGCCGAGGTGCATCAGGTGGAGGCGATGGTCAAGGAGCACCTGCGGCCCCTTCAGATAGCTCAAGACGGGCCGCCCAGCCGTCGCGCTCTTTACCGCTACTTCCGCGATACAGGTGAGGCCGCCATCGACGTGCTCTTGCTCAGCCTGGCCGATCACCTGGCCACAGTAGGGCCTCGCCTGGATTGGGACGACTGGCGGGATCACCTGGGCGTAGTGGGCTTCATCCTGGCCTGGCGCTTCGAGGAGGAGCTGACGGCGCCGCCGCGGCTGGTTACCGGCCACGACCTGATGGAGGCCCTTGGCCTGGCGCCCGGGCCGCTGGTGGGGCGATTGCTGGAGGCGGTGCAGGAGGCTCAGGCGGCGGGCGAGGTGACCACGCGGGAGCAAGCCCTGGCCCTGGCCCGCCAGGAACTGGAGCGGATGGGGGCTAGGCTCTGATGCGCAATCCCGCTAACCTTTTCACTTTCGCCTTCATCGTCATCCTTACCGCCATTGCTATCGTCATCGTTTGGCCCTCCAACCCCGGGCGCTATCTGCCCGACTTCTTCCCCTGGCCCAAGGGGCAGGGCCTGGAAATTGGCGGCTTCGAGCGGGAGACGATGCGCCTGGGCCTCGACCTCAAGGGAGGCAGCTACGTCCTGCTGGAGGCCGACACCAGCCAAGTGGCCCCCGAGAACAGGGACGACGCCATGGAGGGGGTCAAGGACATCATCGAGAGGCGGGTCAACGCTTGGGGGGTCGCCGAGTCGGAGATTCAGCGTCAGGGCTCCAACCGTTTGGCCGTGCAGCTTCCGGGCATCACGCCTGAGGAAGCCCGCGACCTGATCGGCCGCACCGCCGAGCTGGAGTTCAAGGAGCCGCAGCGGGACGAGGAAGGCAACTTCGTCTGCTGCACTACTGCGACGTGCGACAGCGAAACGCCCGAAACGTTCACTGTGCCGTCTGACGTGATAGGGTCGGGGGACGCTGCGCGGCCGGCCAACCTGGTGCCGGCCGCCGAGGGGCACGAGTGGCTTTGCGTGCCTCCTGGTCAGACCGTACCCACAGGCGATGTCCAGTGGGTGGCAGCGACGGGCATCGGCAGCGATGAGAAGGAGAAGGTCCTGACGGGGCATTTCCTCAAGGCGAACGCCCGCGTGGAATTGCTGGCCCCCGAGCCGGTTGTCGCCATCCACTTCAACTCTGAAGGCGCCAAGCTCTTCGGTGACATCACCAGTCGCCTGGTTGGCCTGCCTATGGCCATCTTCCTGGACGAGGAGAACATCTCGGCGCCGACGATCAGGTCCGTCATCACCGACGGCGATGCTGTGATTGAAGGTGTTCCCCTGGAGGAAGGGCGCAACCTGGCCATCCAGCTCAATTCGGGCGCCCTGCCCGTGCCCCTGCGCGTGATCCAGGAGTCTACGGTGGATGCCACCCTGGGCGACGACTCGGTGCGCAAGAGCGTGCAGGCGGGGGAGATAGGCATCCTGGCCGTCATCGCCTTCATGATCCTCTACTACCGCCTGCCCGGCATCCTGGCCGGCATGGCCCTGGTCACCTACACCTCGATTGTCCTGATGATCTTCAAGCTCATACCGGTGACCCTCACCCTGGCCGGTATTGCCGCCTTCGTCCTCTCGGTGGGCATGGCCGTGGACGCCAACATCCTCATCTTCGAACGGCTGAAGGAGGAGCTGAGGGCAGGGCGTAGTTTGGTCGTGGCCATCGAGACGGGCTTCGCCCGCGCCTGGCCCTCCATCCGCGATAGCAACGTATCGACATTCATCACCTGCGGCATCCTGTGGTGGTTCGGCGACCAGTTTGGTGCGAACCTGGTGAAAGGCTTCGCTCTTACCCTGGGCATCGGTGTCGCGATAAGCATGTTCTCGGCCATATTCGTCACCCGCACCTTCTTGCGATTGCTGGTGGGGACGCCGCTGGTTAGGCGCCTGGAGTGGTTCGCTGCCGAGGCGAGGGCTGGGGTGCCTGCTGCTCCTGCGCCGACTTCGTCCAATCCCTTGCCCACCAGGCGGCCGGGCTTCCTGGACTTCGTGCATCGCCGCGGCTGGTACTACCTGCTGTCCCTGGTGATTCTGATTCCAGGCATCATCTCCCTGCTCGTCCCGCCTGCTCTGAAGCCGGGCATCGAATTTGCCGCCGGCACGAGCATGACCGTTCGTTTCGAGGAGTCGGTGGCAGCAGAGGACGTGCGGTCGGCAATGGCCGACATTGGCCATCCCGAGGCGCGCGTCCAGCGCACCAGCGAGGGCGATTTCATCATCCGCATGGGCGAACTGGAGGCAATGGCAGACATCCCGCCGGTGGGCCCGGCCATGCGCTCTGAGCGGGAGGAGATCAAGGATGAGCTGGAGGAGCGCTTTGGCCCATTCACAGAGCGGGACTTC
>DAOUDQ010000143.1:0-1576 GCA_034431045.1 Dehalococcoidia bacterium
ACCACCTTGCCCTGCTCGAACAGCCCTCGCACCAGATCCAATACCGCCGGGTAGCGGCGCAGCCGGGCGGGAGCAAAGCCGCCGGGTATCACCACTCCGTCGAACTCATCGGCGCTCACGTCGGCCACAGCCACCTCCGTCCGGGCCGCATAGCCATGCTTGCTCTGGTAGGTCTTGACTTCCGGGCCGACGATCACCACTTCCGCGCCGGCCTCCTGCAGCCGATAATAGGGATACCACAGTTCCGGGTCCTCGTACAGATCCTCGGCCAGAATGGCCACTCGCTTCCCCTCTAGACTCATAAGTCACCCTCCTGACATTAGCATCGCCGCACCATAGCATCCGGGCGTCCGGACCCAAGAGCTACGAAGCTAGGACGTTGACTCCACCGCCGTTCGGCTGAGCGCTCACGACGAAGCCTGCATCACCGCCTCCAGAAAATGGGGCTCCGGCAGGGCACCCTCGAAGCTGACTCGCTCGTTGACCACTGTCTTGGGCACACTCATAACCCCGTACTTGTTGACCAGTTGGGGGAACTCGGCTGACTCCACCATATCCGCCCTGACCAGATCGCTCTCGATGGCCAACTTGTGGGCCAGGCGCACGGCCTGGGGGCAGTATGGTCAGGTCAGGGTAACGAACACCTGCAGATGCAGGGGCTCCTTCAGCCCCGCCAGCATCTCCCTGCTCTCGGGGGCCAACGCCGAATCCCCGGCCGAGACGGCCTGGATGGCTTCCAGAAGGGAGGCAAATTCGTAGCCGAAGGGCACCCCGTAGAAGCGCACCCCATAGTCCTTCTCCCCCTCCACGACGATGGCCGGGATCTTATCCACATTGTACCGCCGGGCTGCCTCTTTGTCCAGAGCGAACTTGTAGACCTCTATCTCGATCTGATCGGAGAGGTCGGCCACCTCCTGGGCCAGGGCGGTGTTCTCTCGACAGTACGCGCATTCCAACTCCTGGGTGAAGACGACCAGCTTCACCGGCCCCTTCAACTCCTCCAGTTGCTGTTTTACCTGTGTCTGAGCTTGCTCATCTAACAAGGACATCCTATCACCTCCTCGATCGGCTGTCCATGTCTGTCTTAGTGAGCAGATACTGGTAGGCAGCTAGCGCCGCCTTGGCCCCCTCCCCGGCAGCGATAATGATCTGTTTCTCCGGGACATTGCTCACGTCGCCTGCCGCGAACACGCCGGGCACGTTCGTCTGCCCCTTACAGTCCACCAGCACCTCGCCCGCCTGGTTGAGCTCTACCAGGCCCCGGGCAAACCCAGAATTGGGCACCAGCCCGATCTCGATGAAGACACCCTGCACTACGAGTTCCCTGACCTCTGCATCGTCGCGAGGCTGGATCACGATCCCCTCCACCCTCTCTTGGCCCAGGATCTCCCTCACCTGATGACCAAGGAAGGGGACCATCCTGCCCGAGCGCTCTGCCCGCTGCAGCAGGATGGGGTCCGCCTGCCAGTTGTAGGCGTAGTTGACCACATATATCTGGCCCGCGACAGGGATGAGATCGGCCACGGCGGTGAAGGCGGAGTTACCGCCCCCAACGACAGCGCCGTCCCGTCCGCCG
>DAOUDQ010000144.1:0-10238 GCA_034431045.1 Dehalococcoidia bacterium
GGCGGCGGAGCATGCCCAGGGCGCGACGGGTGTCGCTAGCCACCCTGGCCGGGTCGCAGTAGCGCAGACGGTATTTGAACAACCAGTAGGTGAACTCCTTGGCCTCCGTCAGGGAGACGGTGGTGGCGGTCATGCCTTGCTCCCGCTGGAACTGGCATAGCAGCTCTTGGCGGGAGCGCCCGTAGAGGCGCTGGAAGGCCTCCTCATCCTCCGACAGGTGGTTCTCACACACACGCGAGCGCTGCTCCTTGTAAACGTCCTCTTCAATTACCAGCTGGAGCATCTCCTCCAGGGTGACACCGTAGAGGTAGTTGAGGTGAGCCCGATACTTGGCGTGGCCCATGAGGCGGCGGAACTCCTCCTCGCTGAGGTCCAGGGGCAGCCGCCCGAAGAACACCAGTGCTTCATGCTCTTCCCAAGGGATGAGGTCGCTCACCGCCTCGCACAGACGCTCCGCCAGTAGAAGCCAGTCAAAGGCCTCGCCACCGACGAGGTAGCGGTAGTACCGCTTGCCTACCGTCTCTTCGGGCAGAGGCCAGCGGGCGATGGCCTGCAGAAGGGCGATGAACCAGGGCTTGCCGTCCCCTACCTCCTGACACAGGTCGGTCAGCAGTTGCTCGGCCTCAATGAGCCCCTCCCTGGCCACAGCCCTTGCGCTCATGGGTACTGCCGCTTCCCTCATCCAGCTTGCGGCGGCCTAGGCCGCCCTCCCGCAGCACTTCTTGTACTTTAGGCCGCTGCCGCAGGGGCAGGGGTCGTTCCTGCCTACCTTGCGGGGCGCTGGTGGCGGTTCCCCTTCGGGTCGGCCAGCGCGCCTTTCTCTTGCCCCGCCAGCCCTCGCTCCCACTGCCGCCGGCCGCCGCGGCGCGGGCACAGCCTGAGGGCCCAAGGTCACGTGATATATCCTGTGGGTTATGTTGCGCCGTATGTGATCCATGAGCTGCTGCCACATATCGTGGGCTTCCCGCTTGAAGGCTACCAAGGGATCCTGACCACCATAGCCAGCCAGGCCGATGCCCTGGCGCATCTCGTCCAGGGCTGTCAGGTGCCCCACCCACAGCCTATCGATAGTGCCCAGCATCACCAGGCGTTCCAGGGTGCGCATGTTCTCGGCACCTATTTTCTGCTCTTTTGCCTCGTACTCCTCCTGGGCGTGGGCCAGAAGCTCCTCAACTATACCCTCGCGGGGCAGGTCGGCGAAGTGAGCCTGGGTGAAATGAGGGGGCAGCGGCATGATAGCCTTCATTTCATTGAGCAACCCCTTGAGGTCACGCTCTTCCTCCTGCTGGTCGGTCAGGTAGGCGCCCACCAGCTCGTTGATCTCCTCCCCTATCATCTCCTGGATGTTAGCCTTGAGGTCGGCCCCCTCTAGCATCTTGTTCCGCTCGGTGTAGATGAGGTCGCGCTGGGTGTTCATCACATCGTCGTATTCGACCACGTGCTTGCGGATGTCGTAGTTGTGACCCTCCACCTTGGTCTGGGCCGACTCGATGGCCCTGCTGGCCATGCCGCTCTCCAGAGGCATGTCCTCATCCATGCCCAGGCGGCCCATCATGCCCCCTACCCACTCGGGGGCGAAGCGGCGCATCACGTCATCGCCAAAGGAGACGAAGAAGCGGGAGCTGCCGGGGTCACCCTGGCGGCCGGAACGACCGCGAAGCTGATTATCGATGCGGCGCGCCTCATGGCGCTCCGTGCCGACGATGTGCAGGCCGCCGGCCTCCACTACCTTATCGTGGTCGGCCTGCCATATCTGGCGAGCCTCTCGCCGTATGCGCTCCAGTTCCTCGGGGGGAGCCGTGTCGGGGTCGACGCCCTTCTTGCGGCAGAGCTCCTCGGCCAGGCGGCTGGGGTTGCCGCCCAGGTTGATGTCAACGCCACGGCCGGCCATGTTGGTGGCGATGGTGACGGCGCCAAAGCGCCCGGCCTGGGCAATGATCTGGGCCTCGCGCTCGTGGTGCTTGGCGTTGAGCACCTGGGGCTCCTTGAGGGGACACACGGGGTGGTACTGGCCGCACCCTTCGTTGCGGCACTGGCTGCGCCGCTTGAGGAGGTCAGCCAGGTGCTCGGAGATTTCGATGGAGACGGTGCCCACCAGCACCGGCCGGCCGATGGCGTGCATCTCCTCGATCTCCCTCACCACCGCCCGGAACTTGGCCTCCGGTGCGCGATAGATGAAGTCGGGATTGTCCTGGCGGATCATCGGCACGTTGGTGGGAATGGGGATCACGTCCAAGCCATAGATAGTCTGGAACTCCTCCCTTTCGGTGTAGGCGGTACCGGTCATGCCGGCCAGCTTCTCGTAGAGGCGGAAGTAGTTCTGGAGGGTGATGGTGGCGTAGGTCACGCTCTCCCGCTGCACCCGCACGCCCTCCTTGGCCTCGACCGCCTGGTGAAGGCCGTCCGACCAGCGGCGGCCGAACATCAGGCGGCCGGTGAACTCGTCGACAATGACGACCTCGCCATCCTTCACCACGTAGTGGTGATCGCGCTGATAGATGGCGTAAGCCTTGAGGGCGGCCTCCAGGAAGCGAGTCAAGCGATAGTTCTGAGCGTCGTAGATGTTCTTGATGTTCAGCCATTTCTCTAGCTTGGCCACCCCTTCCTCGGTGAGGGCCACCGAGCGCGTTTTGTGATCTATGGTGTAGTCCACTTCCGGCTGGAGACGGGGCACCAGCCGAGCGAACATGCGGTAGACCTCCTCCGTCTCCTCGGCAGGGCCGCTGATGATGAGGGGGGTGCGGGCTTCGTCGATGAGGATGTTGTCCACCTCGTCCACGATGGCGTAGTGGTGGGGACGCTCTGGCCGCTGGACAACCTGAGAGAGATCCACCACCATGTTGTCCCGCAGGTAGTCGAAGCCGAACTCGTTGTTGGTGCCGTAGGTGATGTCGGCCAGGTAAGCCTCACGGCGAGGCACTGGCCGCAGGTGGCGTAGGCTGGGGTTGTCGGTATTGAAACCGGGGTCGTAGACGTAGGCGGCGTCGTGCTGGAGGCAGGCCACCGACAGGCCCAGGTTGTGATAGATGGGGCCCATCCAGGTCGTATCGCGCTTGGCCAGGTAGTCGTTCACCGTCACTAGGTGAGCGCCCTTGCCCTCCAGGCCATTGAGATAGAGGGGAAGGGTGGCCACCAGCGTCTTGCCCTCGCCCGTTCTCATCTCGGTGGCCTTGCCCTGATGAAGAACAATGCCGCCCAAGAGCTGGACATCGAAGTGGCGCTCGCCCAGACGCCGCCTGGCCATCTCCCGCACCACGGCAAAGGCATCAGGCAGGATGTCGTCCAGGGTTTCGCCGTCGGCCAGGCGCTGGCGAAACTGGTCGGTTCTGGCCCGCAGCTCGGCGTCGCTGAGGGGAGCTATGTCGTCCTCGAGAGCATTGATCTCGTTGACCAGCGGCTGAAGCTTCTCCAGCTTTCTCTCACTGCTATCGCTGATAACGCCCTTAAGCCACTTGAGCATGACGAACCCTTACTGGAACAACTCCCCCACCGAATGGCCGGTATGGATGCGTCGTATGGCCTCCCCCAGCAGGGGTGCCAAAGACAAAACGGTGATCTTGGGCAGACGCTTCTCTATCGGCAGAGGGATGGTGTCGGTCACCACCAGCTCCTTGATGGGCGACTGCTCGATCCTGTCGACGGCTGGCCCCGAGAGCACGGGGTGGGTACAGCAGGCGTAGATGTCGACTGTTCCGTGCTGCTGCAGCAGATCCATGGTCGCTACCAGGGTGCTGCCGGTGTCCACCTCATCGTCTACAATGAGAGCGTTCATGCCTTTGACTTCGCCAATGATATTGACAGCCTCCGCCCGCTGTTCGTTACCGATTCGGCGCTTCTCCACGATGGCCAGAGGAACGTCCAGACGATCGGCCACATTGCGAGCGCGCTTAGCGTCCCCCACATCGGTGGACACCACCGTCAGGTTGGGGATTCCCCTCCCCTTGAAGTAGCGGCTGAGGATGTAGAGGGCGGTCAGTTCGTCCACCGGGATGTTGAAGAAGCCCTGGATCTGTCCAGCGTGAAGGTCTACCGTCAGCAGACGGTCGGCCCCGGCTGCCTCCATAAAGTTGGCCACCAGGCGAGCAGTGATGGGCACCCGCGGCTGGTCCTTCTTATCGCTGCGCCCATAGGCGTAGTAGGGGACGACAGCCGTGATCCGCCCCGCCGAGGCCCGCTTGGCGGCGTCGATCATGACGAACAGCTCCATTAAGCGATCGTTCACCGGGGAGACGATGGGCTGGACCAGGAAAACATCGCGGGCGCGGATGTTTTCGCAGAAGCGCACAAAAATGTTCTCGTTGCTGAACTTGAAGACCTCGCACTGCCCCAGGGGCATCTCCAGGTAGTCGGAGATGGCCTGGGCAAGCTCAGGGTGAGCGTTACCGCTGAATACACGCAGCTCCTGATACACCGACCATGTCTCCTTGCTTCGCTCTGCCAGCCAACATCAATATAGCACAAAGGACTAAGGGAACGGTATGGAACCCTTGAGTGAGCTCTTTGCCCATTCCAAGGCTTACATAAGAACAAGAAAGCCGAAAGCCAGTTGCTTCCGGCCGGCGCTAGCTGGGCGAGCGTTTGTCTGGTAGACAATGCAAATATACCACGAGGGGAGGGTAGAGGGAAAGGGGATTGGTTTTGTTTGTTACCCGTTTTAGAGTTGACAACCGTGGGGAAAGTGGGTTATACTATTTGATTGATGGCGGGACGGTATTCCCCAAGTTTCTATTCCCCTGTTAGCTATCCACCATAGCCGCTTGTGCATTTCTAGCCACGAGAGGGGCAGCGGAGATTAGTTGCCCTTAGGGGGTTTTCGTTCATGACGACAGCCAGGGACTTTGCCCGGGAAAGGGATAGTGTGTCCCGATTGCTCAAGTCCTACTCACGCATACCTGAGGTGATTGAGGTACCCAATCTTATACGCGTCCAGCTCGACTCCTACCGCTCGTTCGGAGAGCAGGGCCTGCGGGAGCTGTTCGACGAGCTCTCGCCTATTCAGGACTTCACCGGCAGCCGCCTGGAGATGCGCTTCGGCGAGTACGAGTTCGGCCAGCCCAAGTACTGCGAGGCTGAGTGCCGCGAGCGGGATATGACCTATGCCGCTCCCCTGCGGGTCAACGTTCAGCTCATCGTCAAGGAGAGCGGCGAGGTCAAAGAGCAGGAGATCTTCATGGGGGACTTCCCCCTGATGACCGATAACGGCACCTTCATCGTCAACGGCGCCGAGCGGGTGGTGGTCTCCCAGCTGGTGCGCTCGCCAGGGGTTTACTTCACCCTGGAGCGCGACGCCACCAGTGGCCGCGACCTCTGCTACACCAAGCTCATTCCCAACCGAGGCGCCTGGCTGGAGTTCGAGACCAGCAACAAGGACGTTATCTCCGTCAAGGTGGACCGCAAGCGCAAGATACCCATCACCACTCTCCTGCGCGCCATCGACGAGGATGCCAAGATCAAGGACGAGCAGCTGGGTAGCAATGAACGTCTCCTGGCCATGTTCAAGGCCGTGGATACCAACCCCGACCATCGCTATGTCCAGGCCACCCTGGAGCGGGAACCCTCCCAGAGCAAGGAGGAAGCCCTCCTGGAGTTTTATCGTCGCCTGCGTCCGGGCGACCCGCCCACCTTAGACAATGCCCGTAGCCTGATCACCGCCCTATTCTTTAACCCTCGCCGTTACGACCTGGGCAAGGTAGGGCGGTACAAGCTTAACAGGCGCCTGGGCTATAAGAAGGCGCTGGACACCCACATCTTGGTGCCCCAGGATCTCATAGCCATCGTCCGCGAGATCATTCGCCTGAACAATGGCCAGGGACAGCCTGACGATATCGACCATCTGGGCAACCGCCGTGTGCGCGCTGTGGGCGAGCTGATCCAGAACCAGTTCCGCATCGGCCTTTTGCGCATGGAGCGGGTGATACGGGAGCGCATGACTATCACCGACCCCGAGAGCGCCACCCCCAGCGCCCTGATCAACATCCGGCCGGTGGTGGCCGCCGTCAAGGAGTTCTTCGGCGGCTCTCAACTCTCGCAGTTCATGGACCAGACCAACCCCCTGGCCGAGTTGACCCACAAGCGCCGTCTCTCTGCCCTGGGCCCGGGCGGCCTGTCCCGCGACCGCGCCGGCTTCGATGTGCGCGACGTCCATCACAGCCACTATGGCCGCATCTGCCCCATTGAGACACCGGAGGGCCCCAACATCGGCCTCATCGGCAGTCTGGCCACCTACGCTCGCGTCAATGAGTACGGCCTCATCGAGACGCCCTATCGCAAGGTAGTGCGGGAGCTGGCCAACGACTCGCCTGATCTGGGGGGGTGCTTCCTGCGCCAGGATGTCAGCGACGAGAAGGGCAAGATAGTGGCCTCGGCGGGCACCGAGGTGAGCCCTGAGCTGGCGGCCAAGCTGGCTAAGCTGCCGCCCACCACCATCCCCATCCGTCCCTTCGTGTCCGACCAAGTCCTCTACCTATTGGCAGACGACGAAGAGCGCTACGTGGTGGCCCAGGCCAACGAGCCCCTGGACGAAAGCAACCACTTCCTGGGTAGCAAGCTGGAGACCCGTTTTGGCAGCCACTTCACTACCGCTACGCCGGAGCAGGTGGACTTCATGGACCTCTCGCCCAAGCAGATCGTGTCGGTGGCCACCTCCCTTATCCCCTTCCTGGAGCACGACGATGCCAACCGGGCTCTTATGGGCTCCAACATGCAGCGCCAGGCCGTGCCCCTGGTGCGGCCGGAGGTGCCGCTGATAGCCACCGGCATGGAGCGCCAGGCGGCCATCGATTCCGGCCAGGCCATCTTCGCAGAGGATGATGGCCTGGTGGTGAACTGCACCGCCCGCCACATCCGCGTCCAGTACGACAGCGACCAGGAGAAGACCTACGAGTTGCCCAAGTTCGTGCGCTCCAACCAAGGGACGTGTATCAACCAGAGGCCCATCGTACACAAGGGCCAGCGGGTGGAGAAGGGCCAGCCTCTGGTCGATAGCTCCTCTACTGCCGAGGGGGAGCTGGCTCTGGGCCAGACCCTCCTCTGCGCCTTTATGAGCTGGGAGGGCTACAACTTCGAGGACGCCATCATTGTCTCAGAGGCGGTCGCCCGCGACGATAAGTTCACCTCCATTCACATCGAGAAGCACGAAGTGGAGGCTCGCGATACCAAGCTGGGTCCGGAGGAGATCACCCGCGACATACCCAACGTAGGTGAGGAGAGCCTGCGCAACCTGGATGAGGAGGGGATCATCCGCATCGGCGCCGAGGTGCAAGCGGGCGACATCCTGGTGGGTAAGATCACCCCCAAGGGGGAGACGGAGCTGACCGCCGAGGAGAAGCTTCTGCGGGCCATCTTCGGCGAGAAGGCCCGTGAGGTGAAGGACACGTCCCTGCGGGTACCCCACGGCGAGCGGGGCAAGGTCATCGACGTCAAGGTCTTCTCTCGCGACAGCCACGACGAGCTACCGCCGGGGGTCAACAGGATGGTGCGCGTCTGCATTGGCCAGCGGCGCAAGGTCGCCGAAGGGGACAAGATGGCTGGGCGCCACGGCAATAAGGGCGTCATCGCCCGCATCCTGTCGGTGGAGGACATGCCCTACCTGGCTGATGGCACGCCGGTGGATATTATCCTCAACCCCATCGGCGTACCAAGCCGCATGAACATTGGCCAGGTGCTGGAGACCCACCTGGGCTGGGCGGCCAAGGTCCTTGGTTTCCGCGCCCTATCCCCGGTGTTCGACGGCGGCAACCCTCTCACCATTGAGGATGCCCTCGCCCGCACCTGGATTGCCGAGCAGGCCGATGCTGTGTTGCCTCAGCCTAACGGCCAGGAGAACGAGGCGGGCGAGAACCTGGACATGGCAAAGGTCTCGCAATGGCTTGCCCAGCGGGGTTACGACAGCCAGGCGGTGTTCGACGACTCGCAGCCGGGCCAGGGCAAGCGCGCCTGCCTGGAGCTGTGGCTGGAGGGGCAAGGCAAGAGGAAGGTGCGGGGCCTGCCAGAGCACAAACTGGAGGCCCGGGCCGAGAAGATTCTATTAGAGGGTGGCCCCGCTGCCCCCATCTTCGGCAAGCAGATCCTCTACGACGGGCGCACCGGTGAGCCCTTCGACCAGCCGGTTACGGTGGGCTACATCTACATGATGAAGCTGATCCACTTGGTGGAGGATAAGATCCATGCTCGCTCCACTGGCCCCTACTCCCTCATCACCCAACAGCCTCTGGGCGGCAAGGCCCAGTTCGGCGGCCAGCGCTTCGGCGAGATGGAGGTGTGGGCCCTGGAGGCCTACGGCGCTGCCCACGTCCTCCAGGAGATCCTCACCGTTAAGTCCGACGATGTGGTGGGGCGGGTCAAGACCTATGAGTCCATCGTCAAAGGCGAAGACATCCCCGTGCCGGGGGTGCCGGAGTCCTTCAAGGTGCTAGTGAAGGAATTGCAGAGCCTCTGCCTGGCGGTGGAGGTACTGAACGAGGAAGAGGAACGAGTGACCTTGGCGGATACGTCGGCAACCGAGGTTCCGGAGCTGGGTATTAACTTGGCAGGCTTCGAGGGGGAGGATCTACTTGGTTCTTGAGGTGAATGACTTTAACGCCATCCGCATATCGCTGGCTTCGGCGGAGCAGATCCGCTCCTGGTCCTATGGGGAGGTAACCAAGCCGGAGACCATCAACTACCGCACCCTGAAGCCGGAGAAGGACGGCCTGTTCTGCGAGAAGATATTCGGGCCCACCAAGGATTTCGAGTGCTACTGCGGCAAGTACAAGCGGGTCCGCTACAAGGGTATCATCTGTGACAAGTGCGGCGTTGAGGTAGCCCGCAGCAAGGTGCGCCGCGAGCGCATGGGCCACATCGAGCTGGCCTCGCCGGTAGCCCACATCTGGTTCGTCAAGGGCATGCCCAGCCGCATTGGCCTCCTTCTGGACATCTCGCCCCGCAGCCTGGAGCGCGTACTCTACTTCGCTCAGTTCATCGTCACCGAGGTGAACGAGGCCGCGCGCGATCAGGCCATCGAGGCCCTGCGCCAAGAGATGGAGACACGGGCGGCCGAATGCGAGAGGCAGTACGCCGAGAAGATAGCGGCCAGTGAGGCCGTCTGCGAAGAGGCCATCGCCCAGGTGCAGTCCGAGCGAGCCCAGCAGTTGGCTCGCCTGGACGAAGAGCTGAGCCGCAATCTGGGGGCCCTTAAGAAGAAGGTTGCCGCCCTGGAGAAGGCCATAGCCAAGGGCCAGGGCAAGCCGGCCGCCAAGGCTTTGGCCCTGGCGGAAACAGTCATCGTTGCCCAGGGCGAAACGGTGGCTGCCCAGGCAGCAGAGTCGCTTCAGGCTGAGGCCGAGCAGCAAGTAGCCGAACTGGAGGACCTGTTCGCTCAGCGGCGCAGTGAGAGCGAGCTCCTGGCCGATGCCCACATTCAGCAGCTGCGGGATGCCGCCTGGGCGGAGACGGAGCCCCTGCGCCAGAAGATGCGCGAGGAGCGGCAGGCCATCGCTGAGGAGTACCGCCTGAAGATCGAGGAACTGGAGGACCTGAAGGATCCCATCCGCGACGACGCGGTCACCCTCCTCATGGAGCCCAAGTATCACGAGCTGGCGTCGGCCTACGCGGGAGTCTTCTCGGCGGGCATGGGCGCGGAGCCCATGCTGGACATCCTTCAGCGCCTCGACCTAGACCGGCTCTCCCTCAAGCTACGCCAGGAGATCCAGAACTTCAGTGGCCAGCGCCGCAAGAAGGCCACCAAGCGCCTGAAGGTGGTAGAGGCCTTCCGCAAGAGCAATAACCGACCAGAGTGGATGATCATTGCCGTCTTGCCCGTGTTGCCGCCCGACCTGCGGCCAATGGTGCAGCTAGATGGCGGCCGCTTCGCCACCAGCGACCTCAATGACCTCTATCGGCGGGTGATCAACCGCAACAACCGCCTGAAGCGCCTGCTGGAGCTGGGAGCGCCGGAGATCATCATTCGCAACGAGAAGCGAATGCTCCAGGAGGCGGTAGACTCCCTCATCGACAACGGCCGCCGCGGCCGCGCTGTATCCACCGCCGGCAACCATAAGCTGAAGTCCCTGTCGGACATGCTCAAGGGAAAGCAGGGGCGCTTCCGCCAGAACCTCCTGGGCAAGCGGGTAGACTACTCCGGCCGCTCGGTCATCGTCGTCGGGCCGGAGCTGAAGCTGCACCAGTGTGGCCTACCCAGGCGGATGGCCCTGGAGCTGTTCAAGCCGTTTATAATGCACGCCCTGGTGGAGCGCGGCCTG
>DAOUDQ010000145.1:0-2720 GCA_034431045.1 Dehalococcoidia bacterium
ATGACTACGAGCGTTTCCTGGACCGGCGTTGTGCCGCTATTGCCAGGGAGCTGTGTTCGAAGGTGATCCGTCGGGACGTCGACGAACGAGGCCAAGTACCCACATTTGATGACTTCGAGGAAATTGAAGTGGCAGAACGGGAAGCGGTGGAGACTGCAACTGCATAGGCTGGAGGAAGTATGGCTCTCGACGTTTTCGAACTGCGGAATCAGGTCGTCGCCGAGTATCGGGACTATGTGGAGAGCTTTGTCCGGGTGCTCGACCCAAGCATTGGCGAGTTCGTCCACCAGCAGCTTGAGGCGGGTCAGCTGTGGCCGGACGCGGTGCTCCAACTCAACCCCGCGTTCGAGATGGATCGCACACTAGGCGAGCTGGCAGACGACCGTATCATTAGGCGCGAGACCGCCCGCTTCTTTGCGGAGAGTATCCAGCTATACCGGCACCAGCGCGAGGCCCTGGACATTGCACAGCGTGGGGAGTCGTACATAGTCACCACAGGAACCGGCTCCGGGAAGAGCTTGACCTACCTAGTGCCCATCTATGATGCCATTATCAACGCCGAACCGGGGAACCACTCGGTGAGAGCTGTTATTGTCTACCCCATGAATGCCCTGATCAATAGTCAGCTTGAAGCCCTCAAACAATACAATGAAAATCTTCCGGACTCCCCCGTCCGCTTCGACCGGTATACTGGGCAGGAGCGGGAGGAAGACCGCTCACGCATCCTGGCAGACCCACCCCACATCTTGCTGACTAACTACGTCATGCTCGAATATCTGCTGGTCCGGCCTGCGGAAAGGTCGCTGCTAGCCACGGCTACGCGAGATTTACGCTTCTTAGTGATCGACGAACTGCACTTCTACCGCGGCCGACAGGGTGCCGACGTGGCCATGCTCCTTCGCCGTCTCCAGCAGCGGGCAGGCCACGACCTCCAGGTCATCGGCACCAGCGCGACCATGACCACAGAAGGTACACGAGAAGAGCGCCGCCAGGCGGTAGCCCACGTAGCCAGCAGGCTTTTTGGCGTTACCTTGCCACCCACCAACGTGATTGACGAGACGCTACAACGAGTTTCTAGGATCTCTGTACCCGCAGGCAGAGAGGAGTTGCGCCGGGCTGTGCAGATGGAGCCGCCCGCGCCAGAGGTGCAGGCAGTCGTCCATCATCCTCTGGCAGCTTGGATCGAGGAAGCCTTCGGCTTGACCACGGAGGACGGAAGGCTCGTTAGGCGCGCGCCTGAAACCTTCATAGATGCTCTTCGGCGTCTGGCCAATGAAACAGGACTAGATGAGAGGTTCTGCAGTGACCGCCTGCGGGCCGTCTTGGAAGCAGGTAACGAAGCCCGCTTCTCATCGGAACAGCCAGTCTTTGCCTTTCGGCTTCACCAGTTCCTCTCGTCGGGGAGCAGTGTCTACGCCACGTTGGAGGCACCAGAAACGCGACACCTCACCATGCAAGGGCAGTACCAGGCTGACGAAGAGCGGGTGCTCTTTCCACTGGCTTTCTGCCGCGAATGCGGCCAGGAGTATTACTTGGTGTCCCGCCTTGAAGAGGATGGGCTAGAGAGGCTAATTCCTCGTTCCCCGATGGTGGGCGCGCCCGAAGAGGACATCGCTGGCGAGGGTGGATTCTTTGCCATCGAGGATGGCGACCTTTGGTCCGGCGACGATGAGGAGCTACCCGAGTTCTGGTTCGATCAGCTGAAAGGCGGCCCTCGCATCAGAGAGCGATACGCTCCCCACAGGCCGCGAGGTTATTCCGTGGGCCCCAACGGTACGCTAAGCGAGATGGATAAGGGCGAGGTGCGGGGATGGTTTCAGCCACGCCCGCTCATGATATGCCTGCGCTGCCGTGCAGCTTATGACCCGCGGGACGGCGACTACCGCAAAGTCTCAGCTCTCAGCCAGACTGGGCGCTCTACTGCGACCACTGTTACAGTGAGCGCTGCTGTCTCTGGAATGACAGCCCAAGGCCTGCCGCGCGACGAGGCTAAAGCACTGAGCTTCGCCGACAACCGACAAGATGCTTCTTTGCAGGCGGGTCACCTCAACGACTTCGTGCAAGTAGCACAATTGCGCGCAGGAATTGTGGAAGCCATCAGTCGGAACGGAGCCCTGGGTTTTGACAACCTGGGCCTTGCAGTCTATGAGTGCTTGGACTTACAGCCGGCAGACTTCCTGAAGGAACCAGTGAGTTCTGGCCCAGGCTACGAGCAAGGTCGGAGAACAATGATCGACCTGCTGGAATACCGCGCGCTAGAGGATCTTGGCCGTGGGTGGCGGGTCGCCCAGCCGAACCTAGAGCAGGCCGGCTTGATGAAGATAGAGTACCAGGGACTGAAGGAGCTGGCGGCAGAGGAAGAGCGTTGGCGTGGTCTCCCAGCAATTGCCGATGCCAGCCCAGAACACCGAGAAGGTGTACTACGGGCCATCCTAGACCATCTCCGCATGCAGCTTGCGATACAGACCGATGCACTGACTGAGCAATCCACCCGTAGGCTGGCCCGGAATGCGAGCCAATGGCTACGAGAACCATGGGCGCTGGATGAGCACGAGCCGCTGAGAACCTGTAGCCTGGCCCTGCTGCCAGGGGTCCAGCCAGACGAACGGGAGGCGAGGCTGCGGTTCCGTCGGTTGAGTAGCCGCTCAGCCGTAGGTCGCTACTTACGATCGGCGCGGACATGGGGGACCAATCGTGATCTGTCCGCCGACGGGACTGAG
>DAOUDQ010000146.1:0-6925 GCA_034431045.1 Dehalococcoidia bacterium
GGCCACCAGCAGCACGTCCAGCAGCTCCACCGTGCCGCCTACAGCCGCCGGCAGTCGCTCCACGTCCAGGAGCTGGTTCAGCTCCACCCTGTGCTGTTTGCCGCCCGTCCGCACTACCGCGTAAATTTCCTTCATACCTCCTGGAACAAACGCTCTAGCGATTCTAGCAAAGCTGGCTTTGTCGGGTCAACCACGCCAAAGCACGACGACCGCAGGGCCGCCGTGCTAGAACGAAAAGGTTCCATCCGTTAGGGGGCAGCCTGCCTAGACTGTAGCCGCTCCTATTCCTTCTTCATCTCCGAATCTAAGCGCGTCCTGGCTTCGCTGCCCCAAGCGAGTCCTGGCTTGGGGGGAGCGATAATCGGCTCAGGGCGGGTCTCCTTCTCCTTGGGCTTCGGCTCCTCTTCCGGCTTCTTCTCGGCGGTGGGCGGCTCCTCCTCCACCGCAGCGGTGAAGAGGGCCTGCAGAGCCTCCCCCTCGATGGTCTCCACCTCTATGAGATGCCTGGCTATCTGGTTCAGCTTGGACCGGTTCTCGACCAACACCTTACGGGCGCTCTGGTAGGCGCGGTCGACGATCCGCCGTACCTCTTCGTCGATCTCCTCTGCTACCTTCTCGCTGTAGTTGCGTTGCTCGGCAATTTCCTTGCCCAGGAACACTAGCTCTTCTCGGCGGCCGAAGGTGCGCGGGCCCAGCCGTTCGCTCATGCCCCAGTGGGTGACCATCTGGCGGGCGATCTTGGTGGCCCGCTCCAGGTCATCCTGGGGTCCCGTAGTCATCTCGCCGAACACCAGCTCCTCGGTCACCATGCCTCCCAGGATGGCCGCCAGGGTGTCCTGGAACTGGGAGCGCGTCCACAGGTTGCGGTCCTCCGCGGGGATGAAGCGAGTAAAGCCGCCGGTCATGCCGCGGGACACGATGGTGATCTTGTACACGGGGTCGGCGTTGGGCAGGATGTGAGCCACCAGAGCGTGACCCGCCTCGTGGTAGGCGATGGTCTCCTTCTCCTTGGGGCTTATTACCCTGCTCTTGCGCTCCGGCCCGGCGATCACCCGGTCCACCGCCTCGTCAAATTCGGCCATGGTGATCTTCTTCTTGTTGCGACGAGCGGTAAGGATGGCCGCCTCATTGACCAGGTTGGCCAGATCAGCGCCTGAGAAGCCCGGCGTCTGCTTGGCCATCACCTCTAGGCTCACGTCCTTGTCCAGCGGCTTGCCCTGGGTATGCACTTCCAGAATAGCCTTGCGACCCTTGATGTCAGGCCGGTCCAGCACAACCTGACGGTCGAAGCGGCCGGGGCGCAGAAGCGCCGGGTCGAGGATGTCCGGGCGGTTGGTGGCGGCCACAACGATGATGTTGGTGTGGGTGTCGAAGCCATCCATCTCCACCAGGATCTGGTTCAGGGTCTGCTCGCGCTCGTCGTGGCTGCCGCCCAGGCCGGCGCCACGGTGGCGGCCCACGGCGTCGATCTCGTCGATGAAGACGATGCAGGGACAGTTTCGCTTGGCCTGCTCGAACAGGTCACGCACCCGTGAGGCCCCCACTCCCACGAACATCTCCACGAATTCGGAGCCGCTAATGGAGAAGAAGGGTACGCCCGCCTCGCCGGCCACCGCCTTGGCCAGAAGTGTCTTGCCAGTACCAGGCGGGCCCAGCAAGAGCACACCCCTGGGGATGCGCGCACCCAAGGCGATGAACTTCTCGGGCCACTTGAGGAATTCCACTACTTCCTGGAGCTCCTCCTTGGCCTCCTCCACCCCCGCCACGTCCGTGAAAGTGACGCCTGTTCTGGTGCCGGTAAACATACGCGCCCGGCTCTTGCCGAAGCTCATGGCCTGCGTATTGGAGCCCTGGGCCTGACGCATCAGGAATATGAGCAGCCCACCAAAGATGATCAGCGGCAGGAAGTTTATGAAGATGCCGAACCAGTCGAACCCGCCCCCCTTCACCTCGATCTTGGGCTGCTCTTCAACCGGGATCCCCGCAGCGTCCAGAACCTGCCGCACGGTGTCGTTTTTCTCCATCTTGGTCTTGAAGGTCGTTTCGCTGTCCTTCAACTTGTAGGTGATGTTGTTGCCATCGACTTCGACGCTCTCGAATGCGTCCTTCCCCTTCACCTCCACGTCCGTCACAAAGACAGCGAGGTCAACCTCCTCCTTGCTCTCGCCGCCGGTGCCGAACAGGGTAAAGACGATGGCAATCACACCCACCAGGATGAGAAGATATATGAAGCTATTTCGCAGCCAGCGCCCTGACATTATCCTTCCCTTAGCCTATCCTTACTGGCGAATGGCACAGCAACTGTTCGCCACCCGCCCTAGCCATTATATCAGACTGGGCTAGCAACACCAAACGACGCACCTGCGCTAGCGCTCCTACTTGCTGGCGTCCGAGGCCAGTACCCCGGCCTGGGCCCAGTTCTCCTTGGCCAAGTCCTGGAATATGACGATGGTGGCCTCGGGTGTGGTTTGGGCTATGTTCACTATAGCCTCGGTAATCACCCGCGCCAGCTCCTGCTTCTGAGCGTGGGTGCGACCGGGCCACATCTCCACTCGCACGATGGGCATCATTCACCTCCTGGATGACAATTTCCGGGTTTGCGCTCAAAGTAACGGCGGCCTCATAGGTTGTCAACCATTGCCTTTCTCGGCCTTTTATGTTAGTGTAACGCCAATAGGGGGCGAATCGTGAGGGAACCTCCCACCTTCATATACGAGGAGGACCTCTGGGCCCAGGGCGCCGACCTGGTGGCTGGCGTTGACGAGGTGGGCCGGGGCCCCCTGGCTGGACCTGTTGTGGCGGCGGCGGTGCTTCTGCCGCCGCGTTCTTGTTTCCCCTGGCTGGCACGCGTCCGCGATAGCAAGGTCCTGTCAGCGGCCAGGCGAGAGGAGCTAGCTGGCCGCGTCCGCAAAGACGCCGTAGCCATCGGCCTGGGCATCATGCCTCATCATCTGGTAGATGCTATCGGCATTGTGGAGGCTACTCGCCGTGCCATGCTCGCTGCCCTGAGGGAGCTATCGTCCGCGCCCGAATTCGTCCTCATCGACGCCCTGACCCTTCCCCGCTGCCGGCTGCCCCACCGGCCGATCATCCATGGCGATGGTCTGTCTCTGTCCATCGCCTGTGCTTCCATCGTGGCCAAGGTAGCCCGCGACCATCTCATGCTGAAGGCCGACAGCCGGTTTTCCGGTTACGGGTTCGCTCGCAATAAGGGATACGCTACCCGCGAGCATCTGAATGCCCTGACGCGCCTGGGGCCTTGTCCCATTCACCGCCGCACCTTTGCCCCCGTACGGGCTTGCCTGGAGTGTTCGTGAACCCTGGCCGGCGCGACCTTGGCGCCTTCGGCGAGCGGGTAGCGGCGGCTCACCTAGAGGCCAAGGGCTACCGCATTCGCGCCCGCAACTTCCGCTGCCGCGAAGGGGAGATCGATATTGTGGCCCAGGACGGCGACTGCCTGGTGTTCGTGGAGGTGCGTACCCGGCGGGGCGACGCCCTCGGTGGCCCGGCCGAGTCGGTGACGGTGGCCAAGGAGCGCAGGCTCCTCACAGTGGCCAGGGCCTATCTCCAGCAGCACAACGACGTCCCTCCGAACCAGCGCATCGATGTGGTCGCTGTAGAGCTATCGAGGGGCCGCCTGCTGACCGTTCAGCACATCGAGGGGGCGATCGCCGACAGAGAACTCGGCTAACTGCTGGCCTATGTTCAAGCTATCGCCCCTGCGTCTGCGTATCTTTCGTCGCTGCAAGCTGCGCTACAAGTACCAGTACGTCGATCGCCTGCCGGCAAGGCCCAGCCCTCAGGATGTGGTGGGCGCCCTCGTTCATGCCACCCTGCGGGATTTCTTTGCCTACGTCCCTGTCCATGACCGAGACGTGGAGCGCCTGATCACCCTTCTGAACGAGAAGTGGCAGGCCCTGGTCTTTCGCCTGGGGTCTTCT
The DNA here is from genome assembly GCA_034431045.1 of Dehalococcoidia bacterium. Taxonomy (GTDB): domain Bacteria; phylum Chloroflexota; class Dehalococcoidia; order SM23-28-2; family SM23-28-2; genus SM23-28-2. The sequence continues at coordinate 3,942 of DAOUDQ010000146.1, forward strand.
GCCGAGAGGGAGGCCTGGCGCCAGCGGGCCGAGGCCCAGATGCGCCGCTTCTCGCACCAGCACGACCTGTCCCTCCAGCCCCTGGCCCTGGAAGCCTACTACGAGGTGCCGGTCTCCGACCAGGTGACTCTGGTGGGGCGCATCGATCGGGTGGACGAGGAGGCAGACGGCGGCCTCCATCTCATCGACTACAAGACGGGGGCTCGCCCGCCAGAGGTGGATGTCGACCAGCTTTGCCTCTATGCTATTATGTTGGAGCGGAAGCTGTCGCGTCCCTTGCGTCGCGCCTCCTATTTCTATCTGGAGGAGGGCGATGTTTGGAGTATCGACCCGAGTCGGGAGGAGCTAGGGGCGAGCCTGAGCCAGGCGTTGGCGACAGCGGAGGACATGGCAGCCGAGCAGGATTTTCTGCCCACCGTCGGCAGGCACTGCGCTGGCTGCCCTTATCTGGGGGTCTGTGCCCAGCGTGACGAGATCGCTCAGTTGCGTCAGGAGGAGGGTTGGTAGTCGGCCGTGCCCATCTACGAGTACCGCTGCAATCGCTGCCGGAGGCGGGTGAGCATGTTCCGGCGGACCATCCAGGAGGCGGCCGCAGCCGTTTGCTCTCACTGCGGCAGCACCGACCTGAGCCGCCTCATATCGCGCGTGGCCGTGCTGCGCTCGGAGGAGAGTCACTTGGAAGACCTGGCATCTGACGCCAGCCTGGCCGACCTCGATGAGAGCGACCCTCGTAGTGTGGCCCGTTGGGCCCGGCGCATGGGCCGCGAGGTGGGCGAGGAGCTGGGGCCCGAGTTCGACGAGATGGTGGAGCGCATGGAGGCTGGCGAGATGCCCGAGGGTCTCGGCGAGGGAGGGGAGGAAGAGGCCCCGGACGACTTCGACTAGAGGGCTGGGGAGCTAGGCATGCCCATCTATGAGTTCAAGTGCCAGGACTGTCGTCGTTTGACCAGCGTCTTCGTCAAGACCGTGGGTTCGTCCTACCAGGCCCGGTGCCAGCACTGTGGCGGCAGGAACCTGGAGCGGGTCGTCTCCCGCTTTGCCTACCACAAATCGGAGCAAACCATCGTCGAAGAGTACGGCAGTGAGCCCAAACGCCTGGAGGACTACAAGGACCCGCGGCAGATCGGCCGCTGGGTGGAGCGAAAGTTCAGCGAGTCCGGGGTGGAGCTGCCCGACGAGGCGCGCAAGATGATCGACGCCGCCCGCGAGGGCGAGTTCCCCGAGCCGGTGAAGGACGTGTAGCATTTTCCCATGGCAAAGAAAGGGGAGCAGCCGACGAAGCGCTTGAACGCCATCGTGGAGGACGTGCGGGCCCATCTGGATGCCAAGCACGCCGCTCGCGAACAGGCCTTGTCCCTCTGCCGCGACGCCCTGCGCCATTCGGCCAACGCCATCCGCGCCGTTCATCGGGGGGAGTTCGCCGCCGCCGAGAACCTCTTGGTCCAGGCCAAGAGCCTGCTGGAGGAGGCGGCCAAGGCCCTGGCCGACCATCCGGATATCTTCTACGCTGGCTTCGTCCATAATGCCCAGAAGGAATTTGCCGAGGGCTGCCTCACCCTGGCCCTGGTGTCCGGCCGCCCGTTGCCCTCGCCCACCGATCTGGACGTCGACCACCCTGCCTACCTCAACGGCCTCGGCGAGGCTGTGGGCGAGCTGCGCCGCTATTTGCTGGACAGTCTGCGCGCTGGTGATATCGGCCGCTGCGAGAGCATTCTCGATGCCATGGACGACATCTATGTCGTTCTGGTGACCATGGACTATCCTGAGGCGATAACCGGCGGCCTTCGCCGCACCACCGACGCCGTCCGGGGCATCCTCGAGCGCACCCGCGGCGACCTGACGATAGCCCTGGTGCAGCGCAACCTGGAGCGGCGCCTGGAGAAGTTCGAGCGGAAGCTGCCCCCCGCGTAGGCTGCACTATCCCCGAGTTGTAGCGACACCGGGCCCGTTGGAGTGAGACCCTTCGCTGCGGTCAGGGTGACAGCGGCGGCTACCGTCATTCTGAGCGAACCTTGGCCCTTTCTGGTTTTCGGCGGACCATAAGGCTGGAGTAGCTCGCAAAAATTTCTTTGCGAGGTTACCATAACGGCCGCATTGTTGGAAGCGTCTATGCTACAATAAGCCCTGACGGGTCTGGGAATCTCGTCAGGGCTTATTGTCATGCCCAGATGGCGGAATCGGAAGACGTAGACGCTTTGGGAGCGTCCGCGGTTAATCCCGCGTGAGGGTTCGAATCCCTCTCTGGGCACCGTATGATGGAGGGATGTCGTGTCTGGTGACACCAAGGGTCTTAAAAACCCCGAATCCATGCCTGCGGATGGGTTCGATTCCCCATCCCTCCGCAGAATCTACCTTCGACCTGATGCACCGACTGCTGTCAAGTATTGATTCGAGGTAAGTGATGATGCAAAAGCCAGCATAAGCATGCATCAGCATGCATAAAGACGCAAGGAGGGCATGATGGTTACACAAGAAACTAGTCTTAGCGGCCTTCTGAATCTCATTGCGGACTTGAGGGCGCGAGAGAAAGAGCAAGAAATCGCTCTAGACGAAACGAGGCAGAATATCGATGCGGTCCAGCGGGCATTGGCACTACTCCGTGAGCGCAATGGATTGCCTGCTGACGAACCTATCCCAAGGTTCTCTCCTGTGTCCTTCCAAGGGAAAACGCAGGTTCAAGCGCTCGTGACGATTGCCGAACACAGCCAGGGCTATATCAAGGTAACGGAAGCAAAGCGGATACTCTTGGAGGCAGGCGTGCTACCCAGAGCCAAGACAGCCTACCAACAGGTGACTTCTACACTCATAAGGAGCCGTCGCTTCGAAAAAGCCGGCCCTGGCGAATACAGACTGGTTTACGACAACGATCAGGGACGACAGCAGACGCCGCCCCGCGTCAGCTAAGGAAATGCATCGAAAGTCGGAAGATCCGCCCTCCTACTTGACGATGCTTCAGCGCTCAGCTACAACGCCAGCACGACCAA
>DAOUDQ010000147.1:0-2789 GCA_034431045.1 Dehalococcoidia bacterium
TGCGGCGCACCGTCCTGCGCGACCTAGACGGCATCGTGCACCATGTGCCCAACGGCGAGATAGCGGTGGCCAGCAACTTCACCCAGGAGTGGTCGCGGGTGAACATGAACGTGAGCGTGGCCTACGGCGAGGACCTGGACAAGGTGTTCGAGGTGATAAACCGCGTGGGCCACGAGCTGGCCGCCGACGCCGATTTCGGGCCGCTGATCCTGAAGGCGCCGCAGGTGCTGCGGGTGGACGCCTTCGAGGACTCGGGCATCGCCATCAAGATCCTGGGGGACACCGAGCCCATCCGCCAGTGGGACGTCATGGGGGAGCTGCGCAAGCGGCTGAAAAAGGCCTTCGACGAAGAGGGCATCGAGATACCGTTCCCCCATATGACGCTGGTCACCCGTGGCGCGAAGGCGACGGATGTGGGGGAGGAAGGCTAGGAGGCGAGCCGCGCAATCGTGCCATCAGCGCATCCCCATGATCTGCTCAGCAAGCGCCATTGCCCTGTCTAGGTCATTGGTGGTACGGACCCAGACCGCAATCCCCGGGGCCTGCTCGCTGGGGAAACGCTCGACGATCGCGACCTGGCTAGTGCAGACGATACAGTCTGGAACGGGTAGCTCCGCCAGGGCGGGCTTACCACCGACGGTGATCAGCTTCAACCGCTCCGCTGGAGCATCAAAGAGCGTCTCCAGCTTGGGGCCTAGGAAGTAGCCACGGCTGACCAGAGCCCCACCCGCCGCGTCCGCAATGGAAGCATCAATACTGATAATGGTGCCCTGGCAGGATCCGACCCCATCTATGGTGTCGCCCGGAAGCTCGAAGTAGAGCTCAGACCGCTCCGGATCGGTACCGGGCCGGTGGCCTTCAGGACAGGGGTAGTTGCTTAGGGTACCGCGCTCCACGACGACGAAGTCCCCTAGTTCGCCTCTAAAGCGGGGCTTAGCCCTGTCCGCTGCTGAAGCCTGTTTCGCTCTCTCTATGGCCCCGGCTCGTTCTGGAGCGGGACTTGTGCTCTCGGCTTCCCCTTCTCCCGCCTCGTGGAAAGCCCTGTTTCCTTCCGCTCGTGCTAGCTCCCTGCCCTCCACGTCGACAATCACTACCGTGTGGTCGAGCATGGGATACTCCTCCGTAGTATTCTCAGGAAACAGCAGATTGGTGAACTGGATCTCCTGGAAGCCGGAGGGCGTCTCTTGAACCACGATCCAGTATGTGTTCCCGCTAAGTCTCACGTCTTTCGCCTCGTGCAGGAGCAAGTACACAGAAATGCTCTCTCCCCTATACATGTGAGTGCCACCACGAGCGCACTTCGGGTCGCCCGGTGATATGTCCCTGGCAGACCAGAAACCGTGCTGGAGTCCGAGGTCCAACCTCTCGGAGGCTCCACCGTGCCAGTGGACGAAGTCTTCGTAAAAGATATCCAGAAACTGGGAAAGGTCCCAGTTGGTGCTTCCGTAGTACCGAGGACCGTACCATACGTGCTGAGACTGCTCCTCGTCGGAGGGACGCGTCCAAGTCTCTGAGGACTCGCAAACCAGGAAGGGGATGGTTTCGGCTGTCTCCCATTTTGGCTCTTGATCGGTGCCGCACGCCGCAGCCGCGGCCACAGCCCCCACGAGCAGAAACGCCATCACCAGCACAGGTGAGTCAGCCTTCATTCCCTGCGGGATCTCCCTCGACGGTATATACACGAGGCCTCGTCTACCCCTTGACCACTCCTATCGGCCGCAGGCGCACCACCTTGTGGGCGATGCCAGCGTCGTGGAGGACGTCCACCACCTCCGCCACGTCCTTGTAGGCCTCGCTGGCCTCCTCGGCCAGGGCCGCCTTGTTCTGGGCCCGCACCATGATCCCCTTGTCGGCCAGGCGGGCGGCGATGTTCACCCCCCGCAGCTCGCGCTTGGCGGCGTGGCGGCTCATCATGCGGCCGGCCCCGTGGCAGGTCGAGCCCCAGGTCTCGGCCATCGCCCGCTCGGTGCCCGCGCAGATGAAGGAGTAGCGGCCCATATCGCCGGGCACCATCACCGGCTGGCCAATGCCCTGATACTTGGATGGCACATCGGGGTGGCCGGCCGGGAAGGCCCGCGTGGCCCCCTTGCGGTGGATGCAGAGGGTCATCTCCTTGCCGTCCAGGCGGTGGCGCTCGATCTTGGCGATGTTGTGGGCGACGTCGTAGATGATGCTCATGCCCAGCTTCTCGGGGTCGCGCCCCAGCACCTTGGCGAAGGCCTGGCGCACCCAGTGGGTGATCATCTGCCGGTTGGCGAAGCCAAAGGTGCCGGCGGCGAACATGGCCCCCAGGTAGTCCTGCCCCTCTTTGGAAGCAATGGGAGCGCAGGCCAGCTGCTTGTCGGGCAGGAAGACCTTGACCTTCCCCTCGACAGCCGACAGCCCTCCCTTCTCTGGGAACTGGATGCCGTGCTTGGCCGACGCCACCTCCATCTTGTCCAGGTAGTCCTGGCAGGTCTGATGACCGAGGCCGCGGGAGCCGGTGTGGATGAAGACCATGATTTGGCCCACTTCATCGACGCCCATGACGCGGGCGGCCTCCTCATCGAAGATCTCGTCCACTACCTCGAGCTCTAGGAAGTGGTTGCCGGAGCCGAGGGTTCCCAACTGGGGCACGCCCCGCTCCCTGGCGCGACGGCTGATCTTGGTGGGGTCGGCGCCGGGCAGGTCACCGCTGCTCTCGATGGCGTCCAGATCCTGAGGCCAGCCGTAGCCCTTCTCCACGGCCCAGCGAGCGCCCCCGGCCAGGACATTCTCGATCTCCTGCATGGATACCTTCAGCAGGCCGG
>DAOUDQ010000148.1:0-2301 GCA_034431045.1 Dehalococcoidia bacterium
GTGGAGCTGGACTTCCTCCAGGTGGAGAGGCTGTAGCTTGGCCAAAAAGGTTCGCGCCGTCCTCAAGATCCAGCTCGAGGCGGGCAAGGCCACCCCCGCCCCGCCGGTGGGGCCGGCCTTGGGTCAGCACGGGGCCAACATCATGGCCTTCTGCAAGGACTACAACGAGCGTACTGCCTCTCAGGCGGGAACCATCGTCCCTGCGGAGATCACCATCTACGAGGACCGCTCGTTCACTTTCATTCTGAAGACGCCCCCTACCTCGGAGCTGATCAAGCAGGCGCTGGGGCTGGAAAAGGGAAGCCCTACTCAGAAGCGGGAGAAGGTGGGAGAGATCCCCCGCCAAAAGTTGCGGGAGATCGCCGGGATCAAGATGAAGGACCTGAACGCTGACGACATCGAGGCGGCCATGCGCATGGTAGAGGGCACCGCTCGCAGCATGGGCGTAGAGGTGGCGGAGACGGCGGGCTAGCCATGTCCAAGCACGGCAAGAAGTATCGGGATGCCCTGGCGAAGATAGACCGCAGTCTGGGCTATCACCCCCGCGAGGCGGTCAAGCTGGCCAAGGAGGGCTCCTTCGTCAAGTTCGATGAGACGGTCGAGCTGCATCTGCGCACCGGCCTCGACCCCCGCAACGCCGACCAGCAGTTGCGGGGGACGGTGGTATTGCCCCACGGCCTGGGCAAGAAGGTGCAGGTGGCCGTGTTCGCCGAGGGAGAAGGGGCCAAGGCGGCGGAGGAGGCGGGTGCTGATTACGTGGGCAGCGACGACCTGGTGAAGAAGATCGAGGGCGGCTGGACCGACTTCGATGTGGCCCTGGCCACCAAGGAGACGATGAGCAAGGTCACTCGCCTCGGTCGCATCCTCGGCCCGCGGGGGCTCATGCCCAACCCTCGCTCGGGCACAGTGGTGGAGGCCGAGGACATGGCCAAGGCCGTCCGCGACGCCAAGGCGGGTCGGGTCGAGTTTCGCCTCGATCGTACCGCTCTGGTGCACGTGGCCGTTGGCAAGGTAAGCCTGGACGAAGAGCAACTCCTGGAGAACATGGCCACCCTGGTAGAAGCCATCGTCAGGTCCAGGCCACCGGGGGCCAAGGGCCAGTACATCAAGAGCGCAACCCTGACCACAACCATGGGCCCAGGGATAAAGCTGGACCTCCAGCCCACCCTGTCCCTGAGCACCAGCTAGAGTCCACAATCGAATAGAGTGATAGGCCACAGACAGCGGGCGGGCCAATAGCCCTTAAACGTCCCGGACGATGCCCGCCGAGGCAAGGGGCAGTATCGCAGCCCGAAACTGCGGTACGGCCCTCGAAGGGAAAAAGGAAAGCCCTTGCCTTGCTGTGGCAGGGGCTTTAAAGTTTAAGGCTGTTAAGGAGCGCTTATGCCCACGCCCAAGAAGGAGCAGATGGTGGAGGAGCTGCGAGAGCGCATCGCTCGCAGCACCATCGCCGTGGGGGCCGACTATCGCGGCCTGACCGTGCCGGAGATGGACCAGCTACGGCGAAAGATGCGCAGGGCCGGCGTCGAGCTAAGGGTGGTGAAGAACACCCTCACCCGCTTGGCCGCCGAGCGAGCGGGCAGGCCCATCCTCAGTGAGCTGATCGAGGGCCCCACCGCTCTCGCCTTCGGCTACGGCGACATCGCCGACGTCGTGCGTGCCTTCAGCGAGTACCTGCCGACGGCGCCCGCCTCCTTCTCCGTCCGCGGCTTCTACCTGGACGGGCAGATCCTGCCCGCCCGTGAGCTGGCGGAGCTGGCAAGGTTGCCGCCCAAGGAGGTGCTCCTGGCCCAGGTGGCCGGCCAGTTGCAATGGCCTCTGGCAGCTCTGGCCGCCCTTCTCGAGGCGCCTCTGACCACCTTCCTGGGCCTGATGCAGGCAACCCAGCAGAAACTTGTGGCCCTGCTAGAGATACGCGCCCGTCAGGTGGAGACGGCCTAGCATGGTTCTCTCAAGGCAATCATTCCTTAGGTAAGGGAGGGAGGAAAAGGACATGGCTGAACGAGTAGATCAGGTGCTCGACCTCATCAAGGAGATGACCATCCTCGAGTTGCGCGACTTGAACAAGAGGCTCCAGGAGGAGTTCGGCATTACCGCCGCTGCCCCCGTCGCCGCGGCAGCGCCGGCCGCTGCGGCCGCTGGTGCGGCCGCAGCCGGAGCTCCCGCCGCCGCGCCAGAGGTCGAAGAGGAGAAGACCGAGTGGACGGTTAGTCTCAAGGACTTCGGCGCCAACAAGATCAACGTCATCAAGGCCATCCGTGAGGTAACAACCCTCGGCCTCAAGGAGGCCAAGGACCTGGT
>DAOUDQ010000149.1:0-5016 GCA_034431045.1 Dehalococcoidia bacterium
TATCGCCGCGATTATCCTCATTCACCCCGGCGGCGCGCCTCGCCAGTTCAGCGACTTCGGCTGTGGGTTCGAAATTCAGTTCAACGGCACTACGCTCGATGACAAGGACACCCCGAGCACCCTAGACGACGAATACACCTGGAGCTATACGGTCACAGAGCTGCATGACACAGGCTGCGACCTGAGCCACTGGCTTCTCGCGCTTTGCCCGGAAGCGTTTGCTGCCTATCTTGATTCCGAGCCGGACCCTTCGTTTCTGATCACCAACGACCCGGGCACCACAGACCTGACAGGCGTAAAGTGGAACGATATCTTGAACGGGTTCGTGTCCGGAACCTTCACCGTCACGCTGACCCAGAACTTCGCCCTTGATCCAAACGTCGATATCGGCTTCAAGACCGGCGCGGGGGTCGTGGCCGGCACCATCGAGGGCCCATCCTGCGTTCCTCCCACGCCCACACCCACACCCACAGCGACTCCGGCTGTTGGCGGCGTAATCGAAGTCCTAGTTGATGGGTCCCACCCGCTCCGTGGTTCCGGGGGTGGGTCGCTGACGAATGGCTACATCGCCCTGGCTGGGACCCTCGGCGCCGCCGTGGTTACCGCGGCGGCGGCACTGTACGCCAGGAGGCGCTGGCTGCGGTAGGGGCTCATATGCTATCCTCGCTCCGGTATGAGCCGCCGTAGGCAGAAGAAGCACCCCCAGAAGGGCGAGCCACGTCGAGAGGCGCGCGGCGGCCACCTGCGCACCGCGGCGATCGTCCTTGTCAGCGTGGCCCTTTTGTCGGCGGCTCTCACCGCTGGCCTGGTCCTCAGCGGCCTCACCACAGGCGGCCCTACCGGGCCCAGGACGGCGGCCATCGTCGACCAGCTCAGCCTCACCCAGCCCAACCCCAACTTCGCGGAGTCGGCCACCGACATCCTGGAGGAGGCCGGGTACGTGGTGGACTACTTCCCGGGCGAGCAGGTCACAGTGGACTTCTATCGCAACCTGCCCACTCACGATTACGACCTCATCATCCTCAGGATTCACTCCGCGATAACCACCGAACGCGACGCGGAGACGGGTCAGGAAACGCAGAGGGAGTACGTCGGCCTCTTCACCGGCGAGCCCTACCACCCGGACAAGTATCCCCAGGAGCAGATCGGGCGTCTGGGCAAGGCCGAGTATTATGAAGGCGCTCCGCCGTTGTTCGGGATAGCGCCCGATTTCATCACCCACAGCATGCGGGGCAGGTTCGACAAGACGCTGATCGTAATGATGGGCTGCGATGGGCTACGGGCTCAAAGGACCGCCCAGGCCTTCCTGGACAAGGGGGCCAGCGCCTTCGTGAGCTGGAGCGGGCCCGTCTCCGCCAGCCACACGGATGCCGCCACCCAGCGCCTGCTGGAGAAGCTTCTCATCGAGGGGCTGACTGTGGAAGACGCCATCGCCCAGACCGCCGCCGAGGTGGGGCCGGACCCACTGTACGGGGCCAGACTGCGGATGCTGCCGGACGAAGGGTAGCCCTGCCGAGAGTAGTTCCGTACTGCGGACAAGACGAGGTTGCTCGTGGGGTCCTGGCGCCGGCTCCTAGGTTGAGCGCAGGGCTAGGCCTGCCAGCAGACGCAGCTCGTCCGCCAGCAGGCGGGTGATGAGGAAGTGGCGCCGCACCCTCTCCCGGCCGGTCAGTCCGAGCGTCCTTGCTTCCTGGCGATGGCGAAGCAGATATAGGGTTCGCTCAGCGCACTCCTCGCTGTTGTCCACTAGGAAGCCCCCCACCCCGTCACCCATCTGAAGGGGGATGCCGCCGGAGCGATTGGCCACTACCGGCGTCCCCTTCCACATCGTTTCAGAGACCACCAGGCCGAAGCCCTCACGGATCGATTTCTGCAGGACCACATCCGAGCAAAGCTGGAAGGCATTTACCTCCACGTCCCCTACGCCGATGAGATTGGTGAGCAGGTGGATGTCGTCGTCTCCCCTAACCTCATCCACAAGGACCTTGTACATGTCCGAGACCTCGGGGTCATCATGGGCTATGGTACTCAGCAAGGCCAGCTGGAGCCCCGGCACCTCCTTCCGCACCAGTCGGTAGACCTCGATAACACCTATGGGGTCTTTCCAGGGGTCGAACCGCGATACCTGAGTGAGCAAGGGTCGATCAGGGTCGATGCCCCGCCAGGCCCGGATCTCCTCACAAAGGCCCTTAGGAAGGGCCATGTTCTTGGGGCTCAGGGGATCGATGGCCGGGACAATCGTAGCCAGCCGCTGATGGTTCAGCCGCGGTGGCACAAAACGGTCCATGGTAAACACCAGAGCGTCATATTCGGCCAGGAATGGCAATAGGAACTCCAAGACAGCCTCATTAGGTTCGGAGGTATCGATGTGGCAGCGCCAGATCCACCTCGCCCCGGCTCGCCCCCTGAAGTAGCGGATGGCCGCCGGCTGGGGATCATGGACGATGATGAAATCGTATTCCTCCTCCAGAAGCTGGGCATTGCGGGTGCTGGACATGAGGTACGTTTCCCGAGCAGTCGGCGTTAGCTTATAGGGCGAACCCTGGAGAGCATTGTGAAAGGCCTTGGTGACGGTAAAGAACTCTGGGTGGGCCGAGATAATCTTCCAGTCGCACTGGATGCCCAGGCCACGGTAGAGAGGCACGATGGACCTCAGCAGCTCGGAGACGCCCCCACCGTAGGTTGTGGCGTTGATCTGCGCTATGCGCGCGCCCCTAAGAGGGGCTGCTAGGTCGCTTATCTCCTCCAGAGCCTTATCGCCAACAATGGGCTCGTACTGCTTTAGCGGCCTCGGTCCTACGTCTACGTAATCCAGCAATGCTCCCTTCCCCCTATGTCACCGCACTACAGGACTTGCTTTGCCCCATTATACACGCCCCCTTATGAACGGACACTCCTCGACCGCCTCTTGACACCCCATGGCACGCCGCTAGGATCGATAGCACGACCAGTCGCTATGAAAGGAGTCGGCTCCGAGATGAAAGTTCGCAACTACCGAGACGTCGCCCCGGACAGCGAGACCCCGGGGATAGCCCTCCACTTGGTTATCTCCGCCCAGGATGGCGCCCCCCACTTCGCCATGCGGGTGTTTGAGGTGCAGCCAGGCGCCTCGACGCCCTTTCACTCCCACTGGTGGGAGCACGAGGTGTTCATACTTTCCGGACGGGGCAAGCTGCGTGGAAATGAGGGCGAATGGGAACTAGCCCCCGACGACGCCGTCTACGTGCCCGGCGATGAGGAGCACTGCTTCATCAACACTGGTTCGGAGGTGCTTCGCTTCATCTGCTGCATCCCCCATAATTGAGACTTCTCCTCGTCTGAAGAGGCCCGTTGCCACTGGTCGGGGCCTGAACGTCTAGCTCAACCGGAACAGCGAGGGCTGGCTCTCCGCCTCACCCTCGCGGAAGTTGGATACGCCCACTCCCAGCAGGCGGAAGCGACGGCCGGCGTGTAGTTCTCTGGCCAGAAGGCGGCAAACCTCTGCCAAGATAACATCCGCTCTACTGGTATGGCGGCCTATGGTGGTCTGGCGGGTGAATGTGGTGAAATCGGCCAGCCGAAGCTTGAGCTTTATCGTCTTTCCCTCCAGGCCGCTGCGTTGCAGACGGCGGGCCGTACTCTCGGCCAGCTTGCGCAGGCTGGCCTCCAGCGCCTCGGGGTCGCCCACGTCCCTGGGGAAGGTTGTCTCCGTGCTGACCGACTTTGTTTCGTGCTCGACCATCACCGGGCTATTGTCGATGCCTCTGGCCAGGTCCAGGAAAGAGAGACCACAAGCACCGAAGCGGCTCCTCGCCCACTCCTCGGACTTCCCCGCCAGGTCCCCTATTGTGGTGATGGAATCGCCAGCGAGGCGCTCGGCGGTCTTGGGCCCTACGCCCCAGAGGCTCTGAACGGGGAGGGGAGCTAGGAACTGCCGCTCGCCCCCTGGCGACACCACAGTGAGGCCGTCGGGCTTGTCAAGCCCGGAGGCGATCTTGGCCACCGACTTGGATGAAGCCACGCCCACCGAGACCGTAAGCCCGACCTCCTGGCGCACCCGCTCCTTCACCATGCTGGCCGCCTCTTCAGGGGAGCAGCCCTTGCCGACGCGCTCACTGACGTCCAGGAAGGCCTCGTCCAGCGAGATCTGTTCCACCAGGGGCGTGACCTGGCGGAAGATGTCCATTACCCGCTTCGATATGTCGGCATAGCGCTGGAAGCGGGGAGAGAGCCGCACCGCCTGCGGGCACAGGCTCAGGGCGGTGCGCATGGGCATGGCAGAATGGATGCCATAGGCGCGAGCCTCATAGGAGGCGGCCGCCACCACCCCGCGCGACTCGGGAGGGCCGCCCACAACCACTGGCCGGCCGCGCAGGTCGGGGTTGTCGAGCTGCTCCACCGAGGCGAAGAAGGCATCGAGATCGGCGTGAATGATGCAACGCGTCATGCTACCACAACTATCATGTTACACAACCAGCCCTGCCTGCAAGAATGCCCTGGCAGTCGGCCCCAAGGCGGCAGAAGGTGCCTAAACGAACCTAGGCAGCTAGGTGGAGGATCGAGGCAATCAGCCAGCCCAGGCCGAAGCAGATGGGGAAGGTGAGGATCCAGGCGCCGACGATGTTGTAGCCGATGCCCCAGCGCACCGCCGAGAGCCTCTTGCTGGCGCCCACGCCCATGATAGCCGAGCCGATGGTGTGAGTGGTGCTCAGGGGAATACCGACGCGAGACGTCACAGCCAGGGTGGCAGCAGCGGTAGCCTCAGCCGCGAAGCCATGCACGGGCTCCAGGTGAGTGAGGCGCATGCCCAGGGTGCGGATGATCCGCCAGCCACCCAAGGCCGTGCTTACAGCCATAGTTGTGGCCGCCAGAAGGATGATCCACAGGGGCACCTCGAACTCGTCAGCGGGTTTGCCCTCGTAGATGACGATGGCAGCGGCCAGCACGCCGATGGCCTTCTGGCCGTCGGCAGTGCCGTGGCCCCAGGCCATGAAGGCTGCCGAGACCATCTGTAAGGGGCTGAAGATGTGCCTGACG
>DAOUDQ010000150.1:0-2003 GCA_034431045.1 Dehalococcoidia bacterium
ACCTTCGACGCGGGCGGCATCTCCATCAAGCCCTCGGTCGGCATGCAGGCGATGAAAGGCGACATGTCGGGCGGGGCAGCCGTCATCTCGGCCATGTGGGCCATCGCCAAGCTCAAGCCCAGGATCAACGTCACCGCCGTCATCCCCGCCACCGAGAACATGCCCTCGGGCTCGGCCACCAAGCCCGGCGACGTCCTGCGAGCGATGAGCGGCAAGACCATCGAGGTGGTCAACACCGACGCCGAGGGGCGCCTCATCCTGGCCGACGCCATCGACTACGCCAAGGGCCAAGGCCTGTCGCCCATCGTCGACGTCGCCACCCTCACCGGCGCCATGGTCGTTGCCATCGGCAAGGCCGCCACCGGCTGCATGACCAACAGCCAGGAGCTCTGCCAGAAGGTCATCGCTGCCGGCGAGGCCGCTGGCGAGAAGTTCTGGCAGTTCCCTCTCTACGACGAGTACAAGGAGCACCTGAAGAGCGACGTGGCCGACATCAAGAACATCGGCAAGCGCGAGGGCGGGGCCATCAGCGCCGCCCTCTTCCTGGCCGACTTCGTGGGCGACACCCCCTGGGTCCACCTCGACATGGCCGGCACCGACAACGTGGACAAGGACAAGGGCGCCTGGGTGAAGGGGGCCACCGGCATCCCCACCCGCACCCTGGTGAACCTCGTGCTAGCCCTGGCAGGGGAGCGGCAGCGGAGCGCCGTTAGAACGCGCCGGCACCCCCCGGCGGAGCGAGGGGGAAGGATTGCTCGTTAGGAATAGCGCCTTCAGGGGGCTCTATCTCCACCTCTCTATCGAAATCGAAGAAGGTCCAAGTCATCTCCATGTGTCCGCGAAGAGGGGCCGGCGCTTTGGGAAGCAGCTCCGTGGTGAACGTCTCTTGCACCGTGTAGCGGGTCCGATTATCAATCCAAAGTTCGGCTTCCATGCGCAGGGTGCCCCACAATTCCTCTTGCACTTCTTCGCCAATAAAGGTGGCGCCAGGGCCTTTTTCGAACCACTCCCGCACCCTTTGGGGGTCCAACCTTAAGAGATAGTGGGTGGTCTCCCTGCCACCGATGGTCTCCTCACCCAGCTCCTGCACCTCTGTAACGCCCGGCAATAGCTCTTCCAGAGCGCCAGAGCTGATGAGCGGCTCCTGTTCGCGGTAGGTCGCTGACGGAGAACTGTACCACTGGCCCTGCAGGGCGTCATAGGTGTAAACCTCATCGCCGATGGCTACGATGCGGGCCGGAGGGCCGTTGCTGAGAGTGATGTCTATGGCCCCATTCCGCTGGTCTATGGTGCCCTCGCCGTGAATGGTGAACTCTTGGCCACCGGCCGTGACCTTGTGCTCCAGCGTGAAGCGGGCCGTATCGAAGTCCCTGATTTCCACTGGGAGCGCCCGGCCGGCAGAGCAAGCCGCCAGCAAGAGAGCGGTCGCGAAAGCCGAACAGACAACGAAAAGCGCTGCGCTTCTCACCATTTTCCAGGCTCGCTCGTCGTCAGCGCCGCCGCGCGCTATAGTCCCCGAAAGGCCCATCCCTCGCCTCGATGGCCGCTCTGATCCCCTTCTCGTCGATCAGTCGTCGCCAGGCCAGGCCGTCCGGCGTGTGGCGCATCAGCCCATCGAGGACGCAGCCCAGGAGCTGGGTCGTCCGCAGGCCCATGTTCTCGTAGGCCTGGTTCACCAGCAGCTTCATCGACGCGAGCTGAGAGACGGGGATGTTAGCCATGCGCTGCGCCAGGCCCTCCACCTCTTGCTCCAGGCGCTCAGCGGGCACCGCCTTGTAGATCAGGCCGATGCGCTCCGCCGTCCTGCCATCTATGGGGTCGCCCGTCAGCAGATGACGCTTGGCCCACTCCGGCCCCAGTCGGTACACCCACATGGCGGTCAGCGGCGAACCCCAGATGCGGGCCGGCGCATAGCCGATCTGAGCGTCCTCGGCGGCGATAATAATATCGCTGCACAGAACCATGTCCGTGCCGCCGCCCACGCACCAGCCGTGCACCTGGGC
>DAOUDQ010000151.1:0-5339 GCA_034431045.1 Dehalococcoidia bacterium
CCTCCAACCCCGGCGGTGCCGACCTTCAGGACCGCCTGATAGCAGCTGATGGCCATGCTCGTCCCCTGTACGAGGTCGTGGCCGAGCTGGCCCGTGACAAGTGGAACGTCCATGGCAACGTGGGGCTGGTGGTAGGAGCCACCTACCCCGAGGAGCTGGGGCGAATCCGCCAGCTATGCCCCGACATGACCTTTCTTCTGCCGGGCGTGGGCGCCCAGGGCGCCGACGTGGCGGCGGCCGTTCGCAACGCCTTGGACGAAGGAGGCGGCGGGTTTATCATAACCTCGTCCCGCCAGATCCTGTACGCATCGTCGGGCAGGGACTACGCTCAGGCCGCTCGGCGGGTGGCCAAGGCCCTCCGTGACGAGATCAACCGCCAGCGGGAGGTCGCTTTGGCGTCCCGCTCAGGGCGGGGAGGGCAGGCGTGAGGTGGCCGGCTTTGGTGCTGGAGATACGTCTGGGTGATGTGGTTCGCCTGCGTAAGATGCACCCTTGTGGCAGCTTCGAATGGGAGGTAGTGCGCCTGGGGGCCGACATTGGCATACGCTGTCTGAAGTGTAATCGGCGGGTACTTCTGGAGCGTAGCGTCTTTCGCAAACGACTCAAGGCCTTCGTAGTGCGAGGGGAGGAGGAGACACCTGCGGGCCCGCCCGCCTCTATGCCCGAAGGATAGTGATGCAAGAAGGGCAGCTCCTACGGCCGCGCTCGGACATCGTGCAGGCGGGCCCTCTTCTAGAGAACCGTCGCTTCGTCTCCCTCTGCCTTGCTCGTTTCCTCTCCTCGACAGCCCAGCACGCCATCTACTTCGGTCTCCTCATCGTAGTCGTGGAGCGCACCGGCTCCAGCATCCACAGCGGCCTTCTCATCTTCTCCTTCCTGCTGCCCGGCGTTCTGACCGGGCTCTACGCAGGGGTGGTGGCCGACCGCTCGCCCAAGCGGTTGGTGATGTTCCTCAGCCAAGGCCTGCGAGCCGCAGCCTGCCTGGCTTTCTTCCTCTGGGGCGATAGCCTCTGGCGGCTGTATGCCGTAACCCTCGGCTTCGCCACAGTGGCCCAGTTCAACTCCCCTGCCGAGTCGGCGGCCGTTCCGGCCATAGTCCCCTACGAGCGGCTGGCCTCTGCCAACGCCCTCTTGAACCTGACATCGATACTGGCTCAGGGCGTGGGCATGCTGGCTCTGGCGCCTCTGTTCATGAAGACGGTGGGCGAGGAGCCTCTGTTCATCGTAGCGGCGCTGCTCTTTGTTGGCGCAGCATTCGTCGTCACCTCTCTATCGGGCTTGGAGGCAGGGGCGCGGCATGCAGTGCGACCGGTGGTGGTCGGCGGCGGTTTGACCGAGGAGTTCAGAAAAGCCTGGCGAACCATCCTCTACGATAGCAAGGTCTTCTCCGCCGTGGTTCAGCTCACCCTGGCCACTACGGCCATCCTGGTGCTGGTTGCAGTCCTGCCTCACTACCTAAGCGAGGTGCTGGATACGCGGGTGGACAATGCCGCCTTCGTCTTCGCCCCCGCCGCCATCGGACTCCTTGCCGGGCTGCGGCTGGCACCCTGGCTTGGTCAGCGGACTGGCAACGCCCAGGTAGTGACGACGGGCTTCCTTCTCTTTCTGGTCTCCCTGGCAAGCCTGGGGTTTGTCGAGGAGTTCGCCGGCCTGATGAGGGACCAGGCCACCCCCTTCACTGACGCTATAGAGTGGACGGGGCTCTCTCTGGAGGCAACCGTGGCCATGGGCCTGTCGATACCCGTGGGCTTCGCCTACTCGCTGGTGGGCGTGGCGGCGCGGGCTGTGCTCCATGAACGGGTCGCCAGCGATATGCTAGGTCGTATCTTCGCCATGCAGATGGTCTTGGGCAGCCTGGCGTCCATCATCCCTTTGTTCATCGTGGGTGGTCTGGCGGAGCTGGTGAGCGCCAGGATCGTCATCAGCCTGGTGACAGCAGCGGTGCTGGTGCTGGCCATCTACAGCCATCTGTGGGTTCGGCGCCAGGTTGAGGCTCTGGCGAGGGCGGTATGATGGGTAGGGCGGGGGAGAACCCTGAGCTCCTGGCGACAACCACAACGCGTGCCCTCCTGGCCGATCGGCGGTTCGGCGCTCTATGGCTAAACCAGGCGCTCGGGCAGACCGCCCAATACGCCCTCCTGTTTACTCTCCTTCTTGTAGTCCTTGATCTGACCGGGTCTTCCATCCATATGACCCTGTTGGTCCTCTCCTTTATTCTGCCCTCCGTGTTCTTGGGCATGCCAGTGGCGGTTTTGCTCGACCGCTGGCGCAAGGAGAGCGTCTTGGTGGCCACCAACCTGGTGCGCGCCATGACCTGCCTATTCTTCCTGTTCTTCCACAGCCATGTCTGGATCATCTACGGGGCGAACCTGGTGTTTGCCGCGTCCAGCCAGTTCTTCAACCCAGCGGTGGTCGCCCTTATTCCCGCGCTGGTGCCCAAGGGCCGACTGATCAACGCCAACACCCTGTACAACTTCACCCTCATGAGCGCTCAGTTCGCCGGGATCGTCTTCCTGACGCCGGCAGTGCTCAAGTCGGCGGACGAGGAGGGGCTGTTCATCCTGGGCGCTGCCTTCTTTGCCGTGGCCGCCGGCCTGACCTTCTTTCTCCACCCCGGCGACCAGGCCCGCAGGGAGACCCGCTGGGAGGGCCCCTTGTTCGGCGGCATCCCCGAGGATTTCCGCGCCAGCTGGCGTGCCCTGCGGGGTGACCTGGCTTCGGTGATGGCCTTGGTTCAGCTCACCCTGAGCAGCGCTCTGGTCCTTTTGTTCGCCATCCTTGTCCCCCGCTACATGAAGGACACCCTGGAAGTGCCCGCCGATAACGCCGCCTTCGTCTTCGCTCCCACCGGTGTGGGAGCCATCCTGGGCCTGCGCCTCCTCCCCTGGTTTGTTCAGCGCATCGGCAAGGAGCGGGCGGTGACCACCGGTCTGGGGGGTATCGGCTTGTGCCTGCTGGCCCTGGCCCTGGTGGAGCCCCTGGCTGCTCTCCTGGAGCATATTGGGGTAGACCCCGGCGGGGTGGGCGGACAGGGCCTCTTGTGGACCCTCACCATGTTCTTTGCCTTCCCCTTGGGGTTGAGCTATGCTCTTATCAATGCGCCCGCCCAGACGGTGCTCCACGAGCGGGCGCCTGCCGAGATGCGGGGACGCATCTTCACCACCCAGGTTGTCTCGGCCAACTTCTTCTCCCTTCTGCCCCTTCTCCTCGTTGGTGCCATCACCGATCTCCTGGGCATAAGCCTTGTGCTCGCACTTATTGCCTTGGGGGTGTCCGTGGCTGGTGGCCTGAACGTCCTGGTGGCTCGCCGCAGCGAGCGGTTGGCGGCGTCAGATGCCTCTGCCCGCACGATATCGGCTCAGGCTCAGGACGGGGCGGTGCCTTCAGTCGACGTTGACACTAGAGAAAGGGCTAAGTTAGAATGAGGGAGCATTGGCACGGAGATGGGGGGTGGTAGCATGATCGAGATGGTCATTGAGAGCATCCGGGTGAGCCTCATGAACTATCAGCGTGTAGTCATCCTCAAGGAAAAGGAGTCCGATCGCTACCTGCCCATCTGGATTGGCCCGGCCGAGGCCGACGCTATAGCTGTCCGTCTGCAGGAGGTGGCCGTATCGCGGCCCCTCACCCACGATCTCCTCCGCTCGATCATCGATGCCCTGGGTGGCAGCATTCACTACATTGTGGTCAACGACCTAACCAACGATACTTTCTATGCCCGCATCATCATGGAGGTGGACGGGCGAACCATGGAGATCGATTCGCGGCCTAGCGATGCCATTGCTTTGGCCGTGCGGGTGCAGGTGCCGATTTTCGCTGAGGAAGCGGTGCTGGACAAGGCGGGCGTTCGCCTGGATCAGGAAGGCGCCGAGGAGAAGGTGGGAGAGGCGGAGCCCCATACTGAGGTGAAGCCAGAGGAGCTGGAGAAGCTCTCCCCCTTCCGCGATGTCATCGACAGCCTGGATATGGACGACTTTGATAAGCGTACCTCTTGAGGGGCAGTGCTCTCGAGAGTCCACAGAGGCCCCAAGCAACCGACGGCTTGGGGCTTCTTGTGAGCACGGGCCAGGCAAGGCAAGGGTGTAACAGCAGCGGCAATAGATGATACTCACAATACAGCGGCCGAAGCCCGTTTCCCTGTTGCTGGCGGGTGCGCTCTCGTCAGCGATGGGGCTAAGGAGTCAAGATGGGCAGGCTGCCACCAGCCGCCAGATTGTTGGGGATTGGCTGGTATTTTGCGTTTTGTATAGTTATTGGCATTGTCGGAGGCGTACTGCTTGACCGACAAGTAGGAAAAGAGCCTCTTTTCACTTTCTTGGGTCTTTTCCTCGGCCTTGGCCTAGCTTTCTTCGGGGGCTACATCATGCTGGTTGAGGAGCTAGGTTTGCGTCGGCCGCGGCAAAGGGATGACCAGCAAGGGGACGACCAATGAGGGGCAACAGGCGCCGACTGGCCATCGTTGGCCTGGTCGTCCTGGTTCTGGTGGGCTTCGTCTTCCTGCGCGGCCCTACTCCCGATATCCAGATCAAGCCCGAGACCCTCTATTCCGTCTGGAAGATCAACATCACCAACACCATGGTCACCTCCTGGCTGGTGGTGGCTCTGATGATCGCCCTGGTGTATTTGGCCAGCCGACGCTGGCAGCTCGTTCCACGCGGCGTCCAGAACCTGCTGGAGGCCATTATCGAGGGCTTCTACAATCTGGTGGTGAGCATCGCCGGCGAAAAGAACGGTCGTCGCTTCTTCCCAGTGGTGGCCACCATATTCTTCTTCATCGTGTTCGCCAACTGGTTCTCCCTCTTCCCCATCTTCAACGTCATCGGCTTGGGCCAGGAGGGTGAACACGGCCTCGTGATGGAGAAGACCGACCTTGGGCCACTGCCCACTACCTATGTTGGCCTGTCCAGCCTGGACCAATTGTCGGGGCGAACGATAGACGAGGACGACCCGGAGGCAGCACAGAAGGCGGAGCAGGAGAGAGACAAAGGGAACTTTGTGGGCGAGCTCCGCCCCTTCCTGCGCGGGATCAACACCGACCTCAACACGCCTCTGGCCCTGGCCATCATGTCGGCCATCTTCGTGGAGTTTTGGGGCATAAGCACGCTGGGCTTTTCCACCTATGGGCGCAAGTTCTTCAACTTCGGGGGCTTGCTGCGGGGCATACGAAGACTCTCCCTTGGCCAGCTGTTTCGGGGCGTCATAGATGCCTTTGTGGGCTTTCTGGAGCTTGTCTCGGAGATGGTGCGCCTGATCAGCTTCACCTTCCGACTTTTCGGCAACATGTTCGCCGGAGAAGTGGTGATCCTAATGTTCACCTTCCTTGTTCCTTTGGTTTTCAC
>DAOUDQ010000152.1:0-1976 GCA_034431045.1 Dehalococcoidia bacterium
CAGCGAGGTGAACGGCCGCGTCCTCCTCCTGGATCACGATGAACTGCCGGCCGGCCAGACCGCCTGGGCCCAGATCCGCCTGGCGGAGCCGCTGGCGGTGGCCCCAGGCGACTTCTTCGTCGTCCGCTCGCCCAACGACACCCTGGGCGGCGGCAAGGTGGTGGAGACTCACGTGCGGCGCCATCGCCGCTTCCATCAGCCCACCCTCGAGACGCTGGAGAAGCTGGACCGCGGCTCGCCGGAGGACATGGTGCTGATCGCCCTGTCGCGCCTGGAGCCCTGCGAGGTGAGCCAGCTTGCCCGCCACACGGAGCTGGCCCCCGACCAGGTGCTGGCGGCGGCTGCCAGTCTGGCGGAGAGCGGCCGTGCCCTTGTCCTGGGCGCCCAAGAGCTTGGCCCCGCCTCGCTCCTCTACAGCGCCCAAGGTTTCGCCGATCTCACCGTGCGAGTAAAGGACATCCTCTCGGCCTTCCACCGCCAGCGTCCCCTGCGCCGGGGCGTTGCCAGGGAGGAGCTGCGTAGCCGCCTGGGGCTGGAGCCGCGGGCCTTCGACGCCCTCCTGGCTACCTGGGCGGCGCGAGGAGACGTTCGTGGGGAGGCAGGCACCCTGGCGCTGCCCGAACATGCGCCAAGCCTGAGTCCGGTCGAGCAGGCCACTGCCGACGCCTTCCTTGCTTCACTTCGAGCCAAGCCCTACGCACCGCCCAAAGATAGAC
Organism: Dehalococcoidia bacterium; assembly: GCA_034431045.1. Taxonomy (GTDB): domain Bacteria; phylum Chloroflexota; class Dehalococcoidia; order SM23-28-2; family SM23-28-2; genus SM23-28-2. The sequence continues at coordinate 717 of DAOUDQ010000152.1, forward strand.
TTCCTGATTCCGAACTCCTGGCCTACCTGGAGGAAGGGGGCCAGATAGTGCGGGTGGATGACAGCATAGCCTTTGCCAGGGAGGCCTATGAGGAAATGACCTCTCGCATTGTGGAGCACCTGAAGGCCCAGGGTACCATCACCCTGGCCCAGGTGCGGGACATGTTCGCCACCAGCCGCAAGTATGCCCAGGCCCTCCTGGAGTACCTGGACGAGCAGCGCATCACCCGCCGCGTGGGCGACGAGAGGGTCCTGCGCCGACCGGAGGCTACTTGAATAATAGACTTTCGCCATGACTCTGAACTTTGAGCACCTGGCCAAACAGCTAGACGACCTGGGGCCGCGCCTGAGAGCGCAAGCCGAGGAGGGCCAGGCGCGCCTGGCTCAGGCTCTGGACACCGTCCATGCCTGGGCTGGCCAGCCGGACAGTCTACGCGAGCGCCTGGAGGCGGCCAGCACCAGTTGGCTTGTGGCCGAACCGCTGGGCGAGGCCATGGACGCTGCCTTCCCTGCTCCTGCGGCCCCCGACGAGTACGTTGCCCTGGCCAGCGACGGCTCTCACATCGATGTGGAGCGCCACAGCCCCATCCCTTGCTACCTGCTGAACCTGGGCCAGGCCCGCATCCGCTACGGCAGCCGCCCTGAAGCCCGCCTGGCTAGCCAGCCAGAGCTAGCGTTCGAGGACGAACGCCTGATCCTGGGCGACCGCAGCGACGCCAGCCACGAGGATATGCTATCGGGCAACCTTCTGGCGGCCCTGCGCAGCGTGCGCGAGGTGGAGCTGCTGGCCCAGCTTGCCGCTCAGGAGGACAGCGGCCTGCCCACCTTGGCCCTCCTGGACGGAACGCTCGTGCTCTGGGGCCTGGCGCAGAGGGACTTCCGCGGCGAGATCAAGCGGCTCTTGTTGGACGAGGGCATCATCCGCGCCCTGGATGCCCTCAAGGCGCTGGCCAGCCGGAAGCCTATCGCCCTGGCCAGCTACATCAGCCGCCCCGGCAGCAGCGAGGTCGTCCACACTCTGCGCCTGGCCGTTTGTCCCCTCCCCCAAGGCCAGCCGCCCCAGCCTGTCGACTGCCACCGCTGCCCTCGCCAACCGGACGAACCGAGACCGTGCGATCGGATCGGCGTGGGCTCCGACCGTCAGCTCTTCAGAGCGCTGCTGAAGCCGGGCCAACGGAGCGCCGTCTTCCGCCGGAAGCACAAGGCGCCAGGCTCCATCGAAGAGGCATTCTATGGCCAGCACAGCGTGGCCTTCTTCTAC
>DAOUDQ010000153.1:0-2436 GCA_034431045.1 Dehalococcoidia bacterium
TTCCAAACGATCCGAATACCTATGCGATGGATCTGCAGTACATGTTCGGCGTGGAATTGATGGTAGCGCCCGTTTACAACAGCGATGGCCGGCGGCCGGTCTACTTCCCTGCCGGGCGTTGGGTGGATTTCTGGACCCATGAGGTGATCGAAGGTCCTCAAACCCGCTTCGTCGAAGCACCGCTGGATGTGCTCCCTCTATATGTCCGGGCCAATTCACTGATACCGACCGTTGAGCCGCCAGAATACCTTACCGATGCCCCCTTCGACCTGGTGATCTTTGATGCTTACCTGTTCGACAACGGCAGTTTTGAACTGAGAGACAGTGACGGTGTGACACGAATTTGGGCTTCACTTGAGGGGTCACGGTTGAACATCCAGGTGGAGGGTGTGAAAGGGAGGCTAGGGTTGCGACTCACCCCCTTGGCCGGCGTGCCGTCAGTGGACACAGTGCAGATGAACGGTGTAACATTGACCAGAGTGGATGCGCTCGAAATCGAGCCCGGTGCTGCTGCCGGTTGGACGCGTGATGGGGATGGCACAGTGCGGGTAATGCTTCACCATTGATGACACTACTCACATTCTTCGCAGACTCTTCGTATTTGCAGCCATCCCTCTGCACACAAAAAAGGGTCGGGATTTTCTTGGAAGGAGGTTCTCAATGTATGCTTCATCGCCCCCAGGGGCCGGTCCGGTTGACAGCTCCCACAGCGCCTATGCCTATTGGCAAACTTTGCCGATGGGCGATGTTTTGCTGACCGCAGGCCTCTGGGCCGAAAGACAGGCGGTCAACCGCCGTGTTACACTCCGGCACGGCTATGAGATGCTGGAACATGCAGGGAATTTTCACAACCTCCGGCTGGCCGCCGGCGATGAGGTTGACGATAGCCTGCACGCCACGACTCTCCGCCTCGCGGGCAAGAAGCCCAGCGATCTGATACTCGGTCTGGCCGGGACGGATAGCCCGCGCAGCACTGCCCATCGCCTCGGCGCACAGCCGGCCCAGCGCCCGGAAGCGCATGCCCTCCTCAGGCGTCAAGTGGGCGCGGAGGCGGGCCAGATCGCTGGAGAGATCGGTTGCGCCGGGGTAAGGCCCGTCGGCGCCGAGCCTCAACCCTTGGGTCAACTCGGCCACAGTGTCCTGCCTCTCGTGCCAAGTTACGACACGAAGCTCCCAGCCCTGCGCCGCGAGTCTCTCCTCCTGCTCTAATCTGGTCGCCTCGATGTTATTGGTGACAAGGTGCCGGCCAGAGGGGGTCATCAGCAGCGCGGCCTCGCCGTTGGTGGTCGCCGTGTTCACGTATGACGCCGCCCCGCACGTGGCCCAGGCGAAGCTACTTACGCGCTGAAGAAGGAGCGCCTCGAGTTTGCGGTCCTCCAGCAGGGCTCGAATCCGATCCTGTTTTGGGCTGAACTCACTCATTGACTCCAACTCGTTGTCTTGCCCGCATCTGGCTAGAACTTGGCGGCGTTTTCCCTGTGATAGTAAATGTCCCATCCTAGGTACTTGCCTAGCGCCTCGTGCAAAGCAGAGGCCGTCTCCGACAGGTTGATGGCTACGTGATGCTCGAAGCCATTCTCGCAGATGTGGTGCAGCAGTCCCTGAAAGTTCGGGATGTGTACAACGCCATAGCCGCCAAAGGTCTGCAGAGGATCCTCGGTCAACTCGCCCTCCCCCACGTAGGCTGAGATAGTGCCCTGCGCATCGTCCGTGGAAAGGCGACAGTAGGTAAAGGGCCCACTCTTCAGACGGCCCACCACAGTGCCATAGGTGTTTTCCTTACCCACCGTCCCAGCGATGATCGCTTGGTAATCCATCTTCGGGGTTTCGACGAAGAAGTGCTTGGGCAGGTTGCTGCAATGGAAGATGACCCCCTTATTGGGATCGTCGCTGTAGTTATTGTTCCAGTCCACTAGAGCGCTTGGCTTACCAGACGCCAATTGCAGGGCAAGCATGCCAATCACGCCCGTCACGTCGGTCTCGCAGGCACTGGGCAGTAAGTTGTTGCTGAGCATGCTCATCACTGTGCACGGAACCACGCCGAAGAACTCCTCCATCGACGTCCAGCATTGAATGGCGGTGGCCTGCAATCGGTTCTCCTCCATCCACTGCTCCACTACTACCCCGAACCGGGCCATCTTGTTCAAGGCTGCCTCAGGGATGCCTCGAGTCGGCACATAGGTCTCGATGGCCTGGTGCTTAGCCCGCACCGCCTCGGCATTATCATCCAACCGCTCCACCCGGCCAAAAGCCTCAGATAGGTCTAACGTCTCTACACTGATGCCCATCCGCTCCAGCAACTTCTCGCTATAGCGCACGGTGTTAAAAGCACCCGGCCGCGCGCCAAGGGCACCAATGCGGGCGTTTCGCAGGCCCCGTACCACGCGACAGGTGCTCACAAAGCGTTGCAGATCGGCCCGGAACCCTTCGCTCTCC
>DAOUDQ010000154.1:0-2290 GCA_034431045.1 Dehalococcoidia bacterium
CTGGGGTGCCAGTGGTGGCCGTGCCCGGCCCCTCGGCGGTGGTGGCTGCCGTGGCCGTCTCGGGTCTACCCACCCGTCAGTTCACCTACGTTGGCTTCTTGCCGCGGCGGCGGGGCGAGCGCCGTCGCCTCCTCTCTACGCTGGCCTCTCAGCCTCAAACCATCGTCGCCCTGGAATCACCCCATCGCCTGCTGGCCGCCCTCTCTGACCTGCTGGCCGTCCTGGGCGACCGTCGTATCGCCGTCTGTCGCGAGCTCACCAAGCTGCACGAGGAGGTGTTTCGCGGCCCTATCAGCGAGGCCATCGCCCACTTCCGGGAGCCTCGAGGCGAGTTTACCCTGGTGCTGGCGGGAGCGCCCCAGCCCCCTGAGGCCGTGGTGCCCACAGAGGCTGTCCTGGCAGAGCTGCGGCAGCTACGCCAGCAGGGGGTGGCTCCCCGCCAGGCGGTGACCCAGGTGGCCCAGCAATTTGGCCTGCCGCGGCGGCAGGTGTACCGCCTCTGGCTGCAGCTATAGTGAAAGCCTGGGCAGTAACGGCCAGCTATGCTAAAATTGCGGCGCAATCGCGGTTGCCTGCCGGCAGGCAGGAGGAGATGCTTGGCTGAAAAGGTCTTCATCGGCGTAGCTTGGCCCTACGCCAATGGGTCCCTGCACCTGGGACAGATCGTCAGTTCCCAGCTTCCGGCCGACATCCTCGCGCGGTACCACCGCACCAAGGGCAACCGTGTTCTCATGGTCTCGGGTAGCGACCAGCACGGCACCCCCATCACCGTCCGCGCCGAGCAGGAGGGCCGCTCGCCCCAGGAGGTGGCCGCCCAGTTCCACCAGGAGTTCCTGGACTGCTGGCAACGCCTGGGCATAACCTTCGACCTCTACACCACCACCGGCACCGAGAACCACGCCGGCGTCACTCAGGACATCTTCCTGACCCTCCTGAACAACGGCCATATCTACAAAGAGAGCATGCCTCTACCCTACTGCCCCAACGATCGCCGCTTTCTCCCCGACCGCTACGTGGAAGGAACCTGCCCCTATTGCGGTTACTCCGGTGCCCGCGGCGACCAGTGCGATGACTGCGGCAAGACGCTCAACGCCGCCGAGCTTCTGGAGATGCGCTGCCGCCTCTGCGACGCCACGCCGGAGATTCGCCAGTCGGACCACTTCTTCCTTCGCCTGAGCGCCTTCAGCGAGCGCCTCAAGCAGTGGGTGGGCGACAAGGCCCACTGGCGCAAGGCCGTCCTCAACTGGACGCTGGGCTTGCTCAACGAAGGCCTTCAGGATCGGGCCGTCACCCGCGACATCGAGTGGGGCGTAGCCATTCCCCTCGAGGGCTACGAGGACAAGCGCATCTACGTCTGGTTCGAGGCCGTCATCGGCTACCTGTCGGCGGCCAAGGAGTGGGCCCAGAATGCCAGCGACCCAGAGGCTTGGCGAGAGTTCTGGCAGGACGAAGACTGCAAGAGCTACTACTTCTTGGGCAAAGACAATATCCCCTTCCATACTATTATCTGGCCGTCCATGCTCATGGGCTATGGCGGCCTCAACCTGCCCTATGACGTCCCTGCCAGTCAGTATCTCACCATGCGCGGCAGCAAGGTCTCCACCAGCCGCAGGTGGGCCGTCTGGCTGCCCGACTACTTGTCGCGCTACGACCCCGACCCCCTGCGCTACTACCTGTCGGTGACCATGCCCGAGACGTCCGACAGCGACTTCACCTGGGCCGACTTCGTTCGCCGCAACAACGATGAGCTGGTGGCTACCTGGGGCAACCTGGTGCACCGCGTGCTCACCTTCACCTACCGTCACTTCGACGGGGCCGTGCCTCAGCCTGGCGAGCTGGAGGAGGCCGACCGCCGTCTGCTGCAGCGCGCCGAGCAGAGCCTGGCCCAGGTGGGTGAAGAGATAGGCCTCTGCCATTTCCGAGGGGGCATCGGCGCTGCCATGGCCATGGCCCAGGAGGCCAACCGCTACCTAGAGGAGAAATCGCCCTGGAAGCTCATCCGTGATGACCGTCAGAAGGCCGCCACCACCCTCTATGCAGCCATCGGGGCCATCAATAGCCTGAAGACGGCTTTTTACCCCTACATGCCCTTCACCTGCCAGCGGCTGCACGGCTACCTGGGCTACGATGGGCCCATCCAGGATAGCGGCTGGCAGTTTGCCCTACCGCTGCCCGGTCAGGCTATGACTCAGCCGGAGCCCCTGTTCAAGAAGCTGGAGCCGCAGATCGTGGAAGAAGAAGAGGCCCGCCTGGGGCAATAAACATGCTCATCGACTCCCACTGTCATCTC